>JAGXOC010000004.1:0-3472 GCA_019894665.1 Candidatus Thorarchaeota archaeon | reverse complement strand
TCGAATGAATGTTGGAACAATCAGAGGTCGTGATGGACAGATCAAGACCGTTGCACAAATTATCGATGTTACAGATGAGAAACGGAGTGCTCACGCACTTCAAGAAAGCGAACGTAGATACAGATCCCTAATTGAGACAATGGACTCTGGTCTTGGTGTAGACAATGCTGATGGTGCGATGGTTATGGCAAATGATGCATTATGCAGGATGATGGGTTGTGATGACCCTGAGACCTTGATTGGAATTCCTATCACAGACATCCTGCAGGGATGGACCGAGAACCAGATGCATGAAAAGATGGAGGAACGAAAAGAGGGTAAGATTGAGCATTACGAGGCATTGCTCAAACATAAATCTGGAGGAGTAGTGCCAGTTATGGTTTCTGCGTCTCCTTTGCAAGGTCATGATGGTGAATTCCTGGGCAGTATAGCAATTTTCACAGACATCTCCGAATTGAAAAAGACAGAGGCAGAAGTGTATTTCCTTCTCGATCTATTGCTTCATGATGTAGGGAACCAACTTCAACTCATTCTTGCTGGTGGGGACTTCCTTGAGAAAGATTCGCCACCTGACCAAATCATGAGATCTAAGAGATATGTCATGGATGGAGCTCTTCGATGCCTTGAGCTTATCCAGAAGGTTCGAAAAGCAGAGGAGTCAAAGACTGAACCTATTGGTCCTATGAACTTGGGAATGGTGGTTCAAGCGGAAACTGAGTTGTTGTTCAAACAACGTGGCGTGCGAGTGGATACTGAAAAAATGCCTCCAGACGTGATGGTACTCGCTGATCAAGCTTTGAGCCAATTAGTCTGGAACCTTCTCGAAAATGCAGTTGTTCACAATCCCAAGGAAGATACCAACAAGTTAGTCAGAGTTAGTGGAAAGGTTTCAGGGAAGACTTTCGTATTGAGCATCTCTGACAATGGTCCCGGAATTATTGATGATAAGAAACCTGATCTCTTTGAACCCACTCGACGATATGGCGGAGTCGGGCTGCACCTTGTAAGACGACTTGCAGAGAAGTACGGAAGCGCACCTGAAGTGAAGGATCGTGTGAAGAACAAACCTGACCAAGGTCTGAAAATATTGATCCAATTCCAGATTCCTTCATAACCTATGTTCACCGCAAGTGTTATGTCCCGTGAGAGTGGATACTCCGTTTGCAGGGAGGAAACAGCTCTTGCCACCGAAATCGATTCTCATAAAGAATGGATACATACTCACTCTAAATCACAAACGTGAGATCATCACAGATGGGTCACTCTACATAGAGAATGATACTATTGCAGATGTTGGAAAAACTGAGGATCTGAAGGGTCACAAGGCTGAGCTAGTCATAGACGCCACGAACAAGATAGTCATGCCTGGATTAATCGATACACATACCCATCTTGCCCAAGCCCTCATCAGGGGGTGTGCAGATGACGTTTCTCTAGTGGATTGGCTCAAGAAATACGTCTGGGTTCTTCAGGGTAATTTCACTAAGGATGATGGTCGAGTTTCTGCAGAGTTATGCATGGCTGAGATGATTCGAACTGGAACTACATCCTTCATCGAGTGCATGATTCACACCAGATATGGTTTCGATGGGATTGCGCAAGCTGTGGACAGAGTTGGAGTGAGAGGAGCACTCTCAAAGATCATCATGGATTCCACAGGTTATGCCGATAGTGCTGATATCATGTATCCTGGGATGGTCGAAGACGCAGATGCATGTCTGAAAGAAACCGATGAGATGTACACCAAATGGCATGGTAAAGCAGATGGCCGGGTTCAAGTCTGGTACGGACTTCGCTCACTCGGTGCAGTCACTCCTGAGCTGTTCAAGGATGTTGCACGGAGGGCACGTGAAAAACAGACTAGAATGACAATGCACCTTGGGGAGGTCGTCGATGATGTCCGATATGTCAAGGATAATTTTGGCACCAACCTGACCACATTTGCCCGTGAACATAATCTCCTTGGACCTGACATGGTGTTCGCTCATGGTATTCACTTCGAGGATTCTGAACTCAAGGTTCTTGCTGAGAGCAAGTCAAACATCAGTCATTGTCCCTCAAGCAACATGAAGCTGGCATCTGGTTTCGCCAAAGTGCCACAGATGCTAAATGCTGGTGTACCTGTTTCTCTTGGTTGTGATGGCGGACCATCAAACAATACCTATGATATGATTCGTGAAATGCGACTCGCAGCACTGATTCACAAATCATACGTCAATGACCCCCTTGTTATGACAGCCGAGCAGGCAATTGAAATGGCGACCCTTGGAGGTGCTGTTGCCATGGGCATTGATGATACGGTTGGATCACTTGTATCTGGCAAACTAGCTGACGTAATCTTGGTTGACTTGCAAGGGCTCAGCGTGACACCCGCATCCAACCCAGTTTCCAATCTAGTGTATTCAGGGTCGGGTGATGCGGTGGACACAGTCATCGTGAACGGTAAGCTGTTGATGCAGGAGAAGCGATTGCTCACCCTTGATGAGGAACAGGTCAAGGCTAACGCAGTAGTTCATGCCTCAAAGCTCCTTGAGCGTTCTGGAGTAGACATCAGTCCCAAGTGGCCGATAGTCTAAGCAATAATTGCCTCTCGTTCGAATGCCTTCGCACCAAGTATCAGGAATACGATTGTAAAGCCCAACATATACACGATATTGATTATCAAACTAATTGGGTCCGGAGCAGGCGACAAGACACCATTCAGGAACATGATTGCATGAGTGAACGGAATCAGCATGACAATGAATCCAAACACCCCACTCAGCTGGCTGATGCTACCCGCAAATCCCAGAATGCCGATGACCATGGTTGGAACAAGGAGTACTAGATTGTTGATTGACTCTGAGGTTGCTTGGTCTTTGGCCATTGTTGAAATGACTACACCAATTCCTATGGCACAGAGTAGGATTAGGAACTGACAGAAGAAAATCAATGGTATAGTTGACACTTCAACACTGAAGTACCCAATCTGGCTTGCACTGTTCATACTTCCAGATCCCCTAAAGTTCACTAGGAAATTATACGAAAGTATTCCAACAACCGTAAATGTGGAGTAAATCATCGTCAACATGAGACCTGCGGCTAATTTTGCTGCCAGAATCCTGAGTCTACTCATAGGAACAACAAGAAGGGCTTCTAACGTGTGGTTTTCTCGTTCTCCGGCAAATGATTTACTGATATAGGGACTTGGTGCCATTACCGATGTGATCATGACCAAGAAAATTGCTAATTGGTGTCCATAGCTTGCTTCAGCAGCAGGTGGACTGATCTGTTGCACCCACAAGTCTGTGGTTCTCATCCAGAATTGTGCATAGACCTTGATTCTTTCAAATGCCGCAGAAGCTCTGAAACTCCCTGAATTCACATAGATTATCATCGTGGTTACATTGCTGCTCAAAGAGCTCGGTGAAGTTCGCAGGTATTAGTATCCACACTGGCGCCGTTCTATTGTCCCATAACGCCTGTCCATCAC
>JAGXOC010000049.1 GCA_019894665.1 Candidatus Thorarchaeota archaeon | reverse complement strand
GTCATACTCCTTAGCTGCTATTACCTGCATCCTTCCTGGGGCGAAGAACCCTTTACTCTTCTTTGCCTGTGCAGATTGCCAGAATCTGTAAGCTTTCAGGATGAGAGGAAAGTTCTTCCAATATGCCAAGTAGATTGATGCTTCCTTTCCAGCATTCATCTGATAGAGAACTTCGGTAGCAAGCCCAAACTTTACTGCATCATCCCTGACCTCTTCTAGAGTGATCTCATTGATCGCGACAGTCCTTCCTCTCTTGTTCCCTCTCTGGGCGTCTCTCTTAATAGAAAGCGCACTAGGTTTTCGAGGGTTCAGCTTCTCTACTACTGGTGACATATCTTAGGCCACCTCGCTAGTGGAGAGTCTGCATCCATGCTTAATTCCAGGGATGCCATCCAAGAGTGGAGCTCTACGCTTCTCTGGATCCTGCCTATCCAAACCTCTGCTTTTTGGGTTCGCGTCACTTTTCGGCGAACCATTCTTTGTGTGATTGTTATTATACAACTTTGGTATCACTCTCGTCGGTTGAGCGACACACATCTTACATTAATAGCACATCAAAACCTCAAGAAGTCTAAACCAACAACAAACGTTGTGCTTCAATGACCATCCATACACGATGTGTAGAATGAATGGACAAGCACAAAGAAGCAGCGAATGCCGGTTAGGCATTCTCAACGTCGGTGCAGGAATCTACTACAGAATTAAGTCTAATTACAATCATTTGTTCATTGCACCTCCGTTAACCAATTACTTGGGGCTCTGAGTCGGAGGTATATAGGCATTACGGTCACAGCGAGAATAAACCAAGGCCGTTAGCGAAGCATTTATCTCAGGAAAATTCCGCCGTTTCACGCTTTCCGCGTGCGGATATGACAATAGTTCATGTAACGAATCGTACCTGGATGATGAAGAAACATGCCGAACCCCAGCAATCCACTCATAGTACAGTCTGACAAATCAGTTCTCCTAGAAGTAGACAATCCCTTGTATGAAAATGCGCGTGACTCCTTGGCGCGTTTTGCTGAGCTTGTAAAAAGCCCGGAGTATGTACACACATACCGAGTCTCACCTCTGAGTCTCTGGAATGCAGCAGCGATGGGGATGTCCCCTAACGAGGTGATTGCAGCACTGGAAGAGTTCGCAAAATACCCAATCCCCAGTAACATTTCAAGAGAGATTGTTGACTATATGTCCAGATATGGCCAAATCTCACTATACAAAGAAGGACCCGACATTCTTCTTCTTTTTGACAATGAAGATCTTGCAGAGGAGATATGGGCAAACAAGAAGGTCAGGCAGTACATCATTGAGAGAACTGATGAGGTCACCATGCGTATCGATCCAGGCCAGCGTGGCTTTCTAAAACATGCACTAATTGAGATAGGACACCCAGTAGAAGACATTGCTGGCTACGTAGAGGGTGAACATATGCCCTTTGAGATCCGTGAAAAAACTCTCGAAGGTAAAGATTGGGGTCTTAGAAACTACCAGAAAGATGCCGTTGCTATCTTTCATGCTGGTGGTGGAGAAAGAGGTGGTTCGGGAGTCGTCGTGCTACCGTGTGGAGCTGGAAAGACAATGGTGGGCATCGGAGCTATGCATGAGCTGCAAACTTCAACAATCATCCTGTGTCCCAATGTTATAGCTGTCAGACAATGGATAGCAGAACTTCTTGACAAGACCACCCTCCGACCAGAAGATATTGGTGAGTATACAGGAGCAAACAAGGAGATTCGTCCTGTCACAGTAGCTACTTATCAGATTCTCACGTGGCGGAAATCAAGAGAAGACAAGTTCAAGCATTTCAAGATTTTCGAGGCAAGGAATTGGGGACTCATTATCTACGATGAGGTTCATCTTCTTCCTGCACCAGTGTTTCGAGTTACTGCCACAATCCAGGCTACGAGAAGATTAGGGTTGACAGCAACTCTAATCCGCGAGGACGAGAAAGAGGAAGACGTATTCAGCTTAATTGGGCCCAAACGGTTTGACATGCCTTGGAAACTACTTGAGGATCAAGGGTGGATTGCGACAGCTATATGCTATGAGATTAGACTTGATCTACCCGATGATATGCGTAGAACATATGCCTTAGCAGAAGACAGGAAGAAGTACAGAATTGCGGCTGAGAACCCCAAGAAAATAGACATCATCAAGAAATTAATCGAGTATCACGAAAATTCCAATATTCTGGTCATCGGGATGTACCTAGACCAATTGAAACTGATTGCTGAAGCTGTTGACGCCCCGTTAATTACAGGCAAGACGCACAATGATGAAAGACAACGTCTCTATGATGCGTTTAGAGAGGATGAGGAGAAGATCCTGATTGTATCCAAAGTCGCAAACTTTGCTCTTGACCTCCCGGATGCCAACGTGGCTATTCAGGTTTCAGGAACATTCGGGTCACGTCAGGAGGAGGCTCAACGTTTAGGTAGAATCCTACGACCAAAAACTGATGGAAGCTTTGCCCGTTTCTACTCACTCATCACAAAGGACACGCGAGATATGGACTTCGCGGCCAAACGTCAACTCTTCCTCACTGAACAGGGATATCAATACGTGATTGCTTCAGCTGATGAGAAGATCTGGGAAAAACCACCTGAGGATTTCTTCAATTAGACCAAGAGTGTCTTCAGCCGAGATATCTTTGAGTGGACGTATCCGATAATAGCAGACCTACTCTCTATAGTGGATAAGTTTGGTTCTATTAGACCAGACTCCATTGAGAGAAGTCGTTCTAGAGACCAGTTTACCAGGTACGCGACTACAAGTGGCCTAAGGCTATCTACTGCATCTTCATCATCGGGACTGAGAAAACCAGGAAGTTCGTATTCAGACGTACTCACAGGTGTTTCAAGAAGGTAGGCTAGGTCATAGAACGGAGTTCCATAAGCACAGGCTTCGAAATCAAGCAAGACGACTTTGTCAGTCTGCAAGACTATGTTAGGCACCCATAAATCACCATGCATAATTGTTGGCGACCATCCTCCTAGAGAATCCGTGTATGACAGGACTTCAGGATAGATCTCATTGAACATGTCATTCAATACAGCCACCTCTTGGGATCTATCAGAAAAACCCTCATGGTTTTCAACAAGGGCATGTACTCTAGTAATGTGGTCCGAAGGAGATTTGTATCGATTGAGAATGGGAGGTTTTTGTTGAGATAAGATTTGAAGGCATTCTTTGAGTGACGTGATTTCCTGAAGAGTAAATTCAGTGAGCGACTCATGAACAACTCCATCGATGTACTCCATAACGATGAAGGGAGTTTCCATCTCATTAGAAAACCGGCCCATGGATAATGGTAACGCAGCGATACCTAGTTTGTTGAAAAACAGACTAACGTCATAGAGGTGTTTGTAAGGACTAGTGTCATGAGAGGTAATTGACCCTGAAAGCTTCAAGACAAAGTCAATTCCAGCTGATTGGCCGCGGATATTGATACTCGACCATCCACCTAGTGCTTCACACTCAAGAGATACCGCGCCATCAAATACGTCACATGCATCTTGCAGTAAGTGCTCTATTTCTGCAATAGTATGACCGTGAACCCTTGCAAGTTGGCGTTTCGTCATCTCGATGGTCCAGTACACGGCAACTTCTAAAAGGCTGTTGGGAGCCACTCAAAACATGAACGGGAGAGACCTACTTCTCATCCTCACACACCTTTTTAGAAAGAAAGGAGATCCAGTTCGAGTTGAGGATGCCATAGAATTCATTTCTTTCAGATGTCGATATGGTAGCCCAAGCCAGGTAAGACGAATGCTCACAATGGCAATGAATAATGAAATGATATCCAGAGCTGAAGACTCGGTCAAGGCAGAATTTCTGTACAACCGTCAAAATCTCTTTCCCAATCTTGCCTCTGCATTGTGTGACAAGGTCAGTTTAGATGGTGATATTGAACCGATGTTTTAGGTCTCTGCCGCAGCAATTGCGCGAAGTGATGCCAATAATGCAGCTAAATGAACGAAAGCATTCTTTCCTTGCAGAAGACGATAATCAATCTCTGCAACTCTATCAAGAACCATGCTGAGAACTTCAGGAGTGAAGGGTCGTTTTACAAGATCCCGTTCAATCTCAAGGCAGACTTCTTGAGGTGAATACCCGTCTATGGCAATCAGATTTCGTATTTCTTTCCTTGCAGGTTCATACTGACCATCTAATGCAAGCGTCACAATGTTACGAGCCCTAGTCGTCAGCTGAGTTTCGGAATACTCATACACAATATCTTCTGTCACAGAATCACTAGCGGTAGACGCGATTTGAAGTAGGTTTATTGCACGCCTTAGGTCTCCAGCAGATTCCCTTGCAATAGCTGCCACAGCTGGATCATCTATCTTTACGTTCTCTTTTGCTGCAATTTCAAGGATTAGTTTCTGTACTACGTCAGTGGTCTGACTTGGAAAATGTAGGGTTAAGGACCTCGATATGATTGCAGGACTCCAACCTGAAAGTGTAGGAGTGATTATAATGAATCGACAAGTATTGCTGTATAACTCCATAGTTCTACGTAGTCCTTGCTGCATACTCCACGTCATTGCGTCTGCTTCGTCTAGGATTAGTATCTTGACCTTCTCATCAGCGATTGTAGCTGTTGATGCAAAGAATCGAATTGCTTCTGACAATAATTCACGTCTGGTTGGGTTTCCTGAACGCCCTCGAGCTTTTCGAGCCGTCTTTGCTTCGCGATAGACGACTGACATATACTCATCCAGCTCAGACCTCTGTTCACGCCCAAGTTTTGCTAGATCCTGTACTGAACGTTGCGCCTTGGAAATAGGAATGTCCCAGACATCGCGTATGTTCAGAATTTTGAAGTTGGCGCCAAAACTGTCTGCAAGAATCTCTTTTGAGAATAGTTCTGCTGCAGCTGTCTTTCCAGTTCCTGCAGGTCCATAGAAAATCATGTTGGGAAAAAAACTGGAATCTACTAGAGATTTCAATTGACTAATTGTATTGTCTTTACCAATGAAATCAGTCCAAGCCTTAGGTCTATATTTTATGCTCCAAAGGACAGGTTCCAATATTTCACCCAGAATCGAGTCATATCATGTGAAGATAAGCCTGTTTCTTTTTCCACAAGAGCAATCAAACTTAATGGGAACCAAAATATGACAAAACCAAAAGCTCCTTAAATGTTGAAAAGCTGGGCGCTTGTTTCCAACTGACAATCTCGTGGTCGGTAATGACAATGGTAAAGGAATCCCTAGAGAAAGAACTCGAACATATCCTTAGAGAGGACTTGCTCTTCGCATGTCAGTATTGGTCAATCGATGTAACAGGAAAAGATAGTGGAGCATCTCTCATCAAAATGCTTGCAGAGAAAATGAGGATTCCAGAAGAGCGAGAAAGAATTTTTGCAACATTTTCCCCACTCGAACGCGATCTACTTGGACTCTTGACAGTTAGTGGTGGAGCTATGAGCTACGACCGACTCAAGCCTTTCAGAAAGATCTATAGCTATGGTCAACTGAATCAGACAGAAAGAGACCTTCGAAAGAAAGGTATTATCATCAGACAAATGATGTCACGTTTAACAGAGTTTGGACGCGAAGTTGCCGAGTTCAAGGTGCTTGGATTCTTTATCCCGCATCTTAGAGGATTATTCGAAGCTAAACCCGAACCTCAACCAGATAAGCCGAAGAAAGTGAAGGACATCGTAGATGAACGGGATACTTTGATCATAGATATGCTCCTGCTTGCATCATATTTAGCAAAACGAGAGGTGCATCTCACGAGTGCCTGGGAGTTTCCTAGAAGAGAGATTGACCACATCAAAGAACCAATGTCCAAGCAAACAGATGAACGATTTGAACTAGTTCAAAAGATGGCTCGCAAAATGGGGGCTTACAATGTGGGAGAAGGGGATAGGGTCAGACCATCCAAAATTAACCTTCTATTTGCGGGTGAACATCGTCATGTGGCACGTAGATTACTATTGTCCCAACTTGGCAGAACAAGAGCAATCTGGGCAACCCCAGATCAACCCACAGAATACACACTCAATCTAGCTATCTGTAGAATAAGAGAAAGCACAGCTAAAGAGTGGATTAGCATAGAGGAACTCAGGGATTGGATAAGGAGCGAATTATTCCTCGAGAACCAACCACTGAAATGGATCCAAGTGGATGAAGATAGAGTTCAACTATCTCTTGAAACTCCAATACTTCTAGGACTGATTGAAGCTGCATATCGTGGAAAGAAACTTCTTGGAGTGAGATTGACCGATGTGGGTGAGAACGTTCTGAGGGGAACGCCTTTCGACAGACCTGGTGCGAGGGATTCATTCTTTGTATTGCCAAACTTCGAGCTCACAGTATTCACAAGCGAGATGGAATATCAGAACCTGTACCGCTTGATGCTCATAACAGAACCAATTCACACAGATGTAGTTAGCACTTTCAAAATCTCAGAAAAATCGGTCTTTGAAGCTATTGAAATTGGACTTCGTGAAGATGACATCCTTGGCTTCTTGAAGAAAGAAAGCAGTAAACCAGTCCCGAGAAATGTAGTGAGATCTATTGCAGATTGGACATCTCAGACCACGTTCACTTCTTTATCCGATGTCACTCTTTTTGAAACAGAGAGTGAGCAGGACCTTGATGCTTTGATGTTGATTCGTGACTTCTATAAACAGATTGTCAGAAAAGTAGGACCAACAGCTGTCATAGTGTCTGGTGATTCAGACGAACTCGTTGAAAAACTTCGCAAGCACAAATGTATGGTTCGGAGAAAAAGCGGAGATGATGTTGTGAGTGCTTCAACGGATTCCACTGTTGCAGATCAATTCTTGCTCTATGGTGAAGACCAAGGTGTCGAGGATATTCCCGATCTCTGCGACGGATGCCCAGCTGTTCAGTCATGCAACAAAGTTGTTCGCCGACGAACCCAGGTAAAAAGAGGTGTTTAGAACGACTCTCTTTCCTAAAGAGTTAGCAGGTCATTTCTTTGGAGTGGGCAGTCTCGGTGAACCAGATCCAGAGATTCCAGTAGACTACGTGAAGAAACTCAAAATCCCATATACGTACAGCATAACTGCGTTACGAGAGGAAGATATGATTCGACAGTTCGCGGTCTTGGTAGATGGTTTCGAAGAAGATGGAGACTTCACTTTAGATGTCGATATCCATACATATCGAGAGATGGTAAGTGATGATGACCCACTACTTTTGGATGAAAAACATGGACATAGTTTGTACCTCATGATGAATGGTACAAAGTATCCTTTCTTCAAATCGCAGCAGACAGCTCCGGCCACAATGTGTTTCAGTATTAGAGACAGTGGTGGAAAGCAGCATATTACACAGAAGATGTTTCATTTCTTCGTAAGACTGATGTCAAGATCGGCAAATGGCCAGCTCGAACACCTGCACGGGTTCTGTGACACGCTCATACTCTGTCAGGACGATCCAGGCTTGGGATATGTGGTAGAGATGATAAATCAAGGACAAGTACCGGGACTCACCCTGAAGGAATTATTTCAGAAGACAGACAGCATCTATCCGGAGAGCGTTATTCCAGCTTACCATTATTGTGATGACTGGCGCTTGCTAGATTTCGAAGGATGGTTTCCTCTTTGGGAGAGCAAACCGAAGCTTGCACACATTGATGTGGTTCGATATCCTCCAGAAGTGAATCAGGCACAGGCAGAGAAAATGAATGAGTTCATGAAACAAGGAGGCGGACTTGCCCTAGGTGCACTTCCTAATGTCGATGACTCGTATTCGAAATCGATTCTTGAGACCCTTGAAATCAACCTGAACCAGAGTTTTCAATTATTGAAAGAAAGTGGTGTCGATCTGGACCTTGTGGAAAGGAACACGATGGTGTCCACACAATGCGGTCTATCTAGTGCAAGTCCAGAACTCTCCAGAAACATACATGATGAGAGCTCTAAGTTCCAAGAGATCTTCTTACAGGTTCTTGAAGCCTCAAAGTAATTACAAGACTCTAGTTCGATTTTGTCAGAATGGCCACGGTATGACTCTAGGTGGTATGTGCGGCAGGATAAATCCTGGAAACCAGATGTTCATCAATGGTAATAATGGTACCAGAACCACTGCTATGAGGAGTAACGAGGCAAATGTAATTGTATGAATTGAAGTCACGTATGTGTAGTACGGCCTTACGTAAGAGTAGAATGCAAAGGCGGGAATAGACAACGCAACCATCGCCATTATCTCAACTGAATCGAAGAAGAATGGCATCGACAGTGGCCAGAGGAAATAGAATAACCAGGTAATCTTCTCACTTGAGGTCTCATGGTGTGCGATCTTGTGAATTCCGTCAATCCCCTGTGATAGGAAGAATACTGGAATCAAAAGCCACCACTGAAGACCAACGAAGAACATCGGACCTGCATAGAACAGAAGGTCTCCAACGCTCTCGACTCGTTCCCAGAGTGGGTTTCTGCTGACGAACTCGGTCATTTCGGTCATGTAGTACCCGAGCATCTGGAATGCTACGAGAATTGGCAGGAGGACAAATGAAAGTCCAATCAGGATAACCGCAGTTTTGGGTAGCTTGTCTATCTTACCCTCATGATAATTGTCGAGTGGATAGATTCCATGAAGTGTGAATGCAGAAGCAAGAACGACCAAGCCACTAGGGAGGAAAAACAGTGGTTGGAAGAAGTACTGTAAAACTCCAAAATCCTGATACACGTTTCCAGCAATAGGGCTGAATGAAGAATCTAGAAGCGGGAGGAAATACCAGACTGCGAACACAACAAGTAGTTCAGGTATGAGCATCTTCATTCGATAGTCTTGAAAGAACTTCATTACGAGTCCTGGTTCTTCGGTTTGCTCTTCCATCATCACACCGCTCCTAGGTTAATCAAATGTTGGCTTTCGTGTGGCCACATCCTCATCCTCCTCACGGAGTTTGTGTTGGAAGGGCCGACCTTGGCCATAGATTGAAGGATCCATGCCTTTGGTCTTGTTCATTATGGTGTAAAAGCCGCCAATCTGAATAGCTAATGAAATTAGGGAAATCAAAAACACATCAGGAAAGTACTCATGAGTGAAGATCTGAAAAATCCAAACAGTCGGGTAGATAATCACCTGGATCAGGATACCCAGTATCAAAATCAAAACCCATCTGTTTGTCCAATTGCCTGACATTCAATACCAACTTCCTAGCGTGTTCGAGACACACCCTCAGCCTGAAGGTCTAATAATTAAAGGTGTCTATGGGGCTTACTCTGGATTATACTTATCCTGCAATTCTGAAGCAAGCAGGGCAGCAAGTTCTCTGAAATCACCCGTTGATATGTTTGGGACAGCGCTTGTTCGTTCAGGAATATCAAAACGGGCTACAATCACCATGACATCTTTATCCATTGAATATTCCAGACGTACAGGATATTTTGTGGCAATACGAATCGTATCCTCATGTGGTGTCAGACGACCGCCTTTGTAAGCAGTACCAACAAGATATGGATAAGCAAACCCAGAGTGGGAAACCTGCACTTGGATCTGCACAGTCTCTGGAAGATTCTGAACATACGCCTTGACTTCAGCGTCTAAGATTGTTTGAACACCCGCACGAACTCCAAGCTCGACGTTCATCCCGGCTCTTATTCCTGATACTCCTGCAAGCTCACTGGCAAATCGATAGACATCGCCTGTCAGTGGGCGCTTGAAGAACTCCTGTGCATCAATCTTGGGTATTCTGAAGCCAAAGACAAATCCAGCAACAGATACTATGCTGTATTCGAGAACTATCAGAAGTAAAAGATCAAGCGTTGGATCAATAAGTACAAGGTTCAGCTGTTGAAAATATAGTATGAACACGCCCAGGATAACAATGAAGACGAAGGAGCAGAAACAACCACCACAATCACCGGGATGTGAATGCAACTCACCATAAGCATCCTCATACTCTTCCACCATGTTCTCATAATCGGTAAAGCTCACCCAGGTCTTCTTCTTCTCCCATTCTCCGGGAATGTAATCGATGGCTTTCTTGGATCCTCCACCCATTGCCAGTGATACAAAGAAGAGGACAACAGGCATGCCAACAAACACTACAAGATTGTTGAAATCGCTTGGATTCATATAGTACAGTACAATTCCTATTATTGAGAAGACAACTGCGAGAATTGCAAACGCTCGATTTACATTTCCTTGCCGACTATAATCAATGATTGTTTCTTCGTTCAATCCAAACCGTCCCTAAACTTTCTCATAGCTTGGGGAGTGATAAGCTCTACGATGACTGGGGATTTTCTTCATCATCGTATCGCTTCAGGAAGTGTGTGACTTCTTCAAGGACCTCATCCAATATCTCATCTGCGCCCTTAGCTTCAATGTATGCTAAGAGTGTCTTATACACCATTCCCGTAATCTGTTTGGGAGTAATCTCACCCGAGGATTCAACTATCACTTTTGGTGTATCTGAATTATCTAGAATAAGGGTGGACACCAGTTTTGAAACATGATGGGATTCATCCATTTTACCCTTAATTTTAGCGACACTCTCAATGCCTTCAATTCGAGATACAGGTGTTGCGTCACGAACCGTGTAGTAACCAAAAGCTTCACCCAGCATCACAGTTACGCCAGTCCACGAAATACCTGGTATTGCCTCCATTACCTTGATAGACGGTCGTAGTGATTTCTCGGACACAAAAGGAAATTGAAGAGTAGCTTCGTTTGGAATGAACTTGAATATTATAGATGAACAGACAAGTCCATAAATCAGAACAAGAAAACCAAAAATAACTGGAGTCGCTGCAATCAGAAAGATATTGGTTCTCATAAGTAGAAAGGGATGGGTCACAGCGGTTACTGAAAGGATGAACGCTAGGAGAATGAGACCGTAATCAATAGTCGATAAGAAGTTTCGATACTCGCTGCGATATTGTTTCATCATTTTTCCATACTCGGAAAGAGAGACCTCTCTCTCCCGGAAATCCCATTCTGGTTCAATGAAGTCTACGTTTGTCTTCATTCTCCACGTTACCGCAGTGATTGCAGGAATGATGCTCACTAGTAGAAAGACAGCCCATGAAATCCAATTGTTGGGAGTTTCATACAAAGTAAGTAGCTGGAATTGAGCAACATCGAAACCCATGAAAGCCCATACAAAGACGACAAGGAAGATTAAGATCTGATATTTAAAGAATGACCCGGTTCCAACAGGACCTTCTGTCAATTATTATCCCTCACGAGGAACAGCATTAAGCTCCTTGAGAAAACCAGAGAGGGCGTCATTCCCGCCACGAGTTTGTAACCATTCTAGGATGATTATAGCCACTGCATTTTCAAAGACTGCAACGATATCTTTGACTCCGGGGTTCTTCACTTTAGACTGAACTGGGAGTCTGACGTAGTAACCATTCTCATCAGTTCCAATGAATTTGCGGAAATTCTGGTCTCTGGACATCCACCACCAGACGACTTGCGGATCATTGTCTGATTCGTGAAGTCTGCAGAGCACACGTGTGACAGTGTGAAGATCCTCAGCCCATGATTCGATGTAAGCTTCCTTCTCTATGCCAGAAATCCTAGAAACAACTCGAGGACTCTCATACGTCTCAAACCCATCTATTTCACCCTTATCAAACACTACACGAACATGGGATAAGCCGGGTACTTTTTCTTGTGCCTTAGCTAAGGTGATAGCTTCCCGTACAAGTAGTATATCGAAGTCTTCAGAGGCTGCGTTTGAACTGGCTAGTAGTGCACCAAATGATGCCACTGTGAATGCAAGTGAAAGTGATAGAGCGAACACCCACGAGTCAAGACCAGCAAGGTTCGGGGTCTCGAAGAAGATGTAGACGGGCAATCCAGACATGAACAGAAGAAGTGCAATCGGAATGAAGAAAGTCCAATAGCTGCTGTTCGAAACCATTCTCCAATATTTTCGTTTGTTACGTTTGACTAGTGCTTTCGCATCATCAATCGTCATCTGAACAGGTTCTACTTTCCAAGTGGGATCAGTGTATTCAATGGCAGACCTCTTTCCATACCATCCGATGTAGAAACCTAAACCGGTGACTAGCACAGGCATGCCAATGAAAGGTAAGAGAATAGTTACCCAATCCCAAGTTGTAGAAGGAATGAACAGGTCTGCTACAAAGTAGCCTAATACTAAAAACAGAATGGCACCAAGGATTATTGCCAAGTAAATCTTCGTCAATGACTTGTAAGCTATAATGCTCTCTGCCATCTTCACTCCGCCTAAGTCAATAGGCTCTGCGAGTCACTTGCTCTTTAAGGATTGCTAAAGGTCTAGCAAGGATGCAAATCTTTATTACTCAATAGTCCATCTCAATATTAATTATTGTTAATTATTATTTAAGGAGATAACAATTCATTGCTCAAGATGGGTGACAAAGCACCTGATTTCACAACAACCACTGAGAGTGGGGAAACAGTCAAGCTCAGTAGTTTCAAGGGGAAGAAAGTCTTCCTATATTTCTACCCAAAGGACAATACTCCAGGGTGTCAGGCTGAATCATGCTCAATTCGTGACAACTATGAGGTTTTCGAGAAATCAGATATCCCAGTTTTTGGTGTATCTGGTGGAACTGAGAAATCACACAAGAGCTTCATAGACAAGAACAATCTACCATTCCCACTACTCATGGATGAGGCGTTCGAGATTGCCAAGCTTTATGATGTCTACCAGAAAAAAAGTATGTACGGAAAGGAGTATCTCGGAATTGTCAGAACAACATTTCTTATCGATGAGAAAGGTGTAGTGGAGGGAATATTCGGTGGAAAAAATGGAATCGAGAAGGTCAAGACCAAGACGCATGCGGATCAGGTCATCAAGTTCTGGGATATCAAACTGTAGAGGTGGTTGTAATGTTAAAAGTAGGCGACGAAGCTCCGGATTTCGAAAGCGTGGACGATACAGGTAAGCCATTCAAGCTGAGTGAATATAGAGGGAAGAAGCTAGTTCTTTATTTCTACCCTAAAGACTTCACTCCTGGATGTACAGCAGAGGCCTGCTCTATACGAGACAGCTATGAACTCTTTGAGGACGCGGGAATTCCAATTTTCGGAATCTCAGGGGGATCGGCAGACCTACATCAGAAATTTAGAAAGAAACACAACCTACCTTTCAATATCCTAGTAGACGAGGAACTCGAAATCGCCAAACTATATGACGCATACAGCAGATTGAATATTTTAGGAATAGGGGTCAAACGGATAACATACCTGATAGATGAGGATGGAAAGATTGAGGCGATTTTCGGTGGTTCTGAAGGTATGGACAAGGTCCGATACAAGCAACACGCTGACCAAATTGCGAATTTCTGGAAACTGAAACTGTAGAATCATTCATCGGTCCTACTGGGTCTACCGACACTGCTCATGTAGATGACACTCTCTTCGGCGATATCAAAATCTAAGAGCTCATTCAGATAATCATCGAATAGAGCACCAATTTGGCAACTTCCCAAACCAAGTCCTTCAACTGCTAGGGCTAGGTTTTGTGCGATGTGGGCAGCATCTAGGAAGATGTAACGATAAGCACGTTGGAGGTATTTCCATTTTGATCTCTGGAATATTGCGCTCCAGATGAACACCACAGAGGCACGCTCAGCAACCTGTTGATCCAGAGCACCAGTTCTCACTTCTCGTGTATAGTCACCAAGTTTGAGAATGTCAAGTTGATGAGTTTCAACATCATAATGGTACAGACCTGACTCTAAGCCACCAACTCGATTGATCAAGAGATAGGTCTCTATCGGATACAGTGCACCTGCGGAGGGAGCGGCTCGAAGTCGATGGTCTCCAATAGAAGCTGTGATTCCTTGTGTAGCCCAAAGAATCTGTGATAAGTCCTCCAAGCTCATGGGGTCTCGAGTGTAGGCACGGACACTCCTGCGTGTCCTTAGTACGTCCCAAAGACTAGGTCCACCTTGCACAACGGGGGGAGGAAGGTCAATCTTCTCAGCATCAGGGTATTTCTTGTACACTGATGGTTTAGTGCTCCAGTCCAACCTGTGGCCAGGTAATTTACCTCTCTCATACTTTGTTGAGCTATGAAATTCATCACCGACTCCGGGCATGGACAACCATTAGTTTGTTATTTTATCAATACGATGATGTGTACCCGGTTGTGAGACCTTGACCCAACAGTCATAATGCTGCATAAGAAGGATACACTTAAACCGAAGCTTCTTCAGCCCCCAATAGTTTCACGAGATGATATAGCTCGTATTGAAGACAAAGGGGTTCACATTATGTCTGAAGAAAAGCTCTCTGTTGAAGAGTTAAAGAAGAAGGCTGAGAAGCCAGGTAAAGACGCTATGATCCTTCATCCGTTTTATCAGGGAAAAATCCAATCAATCGGAAAAGTTCCTGTACGTGATTTCTCGGACTTTGCAATATGGTATACTCCAGGAGTTGCTAAGGCATGCCTAGCAATCAAGGAAAATGAAGATGCCGCCTATGAACACCTGAACAAGGGTAACATGGTGGCTGTAGTTAGCGATGGAACAAGAGTTCTTGGACTTGGTGACATTGGACCCTATGGTGCAGGGCCAGTCATGGAAGGTAAGGCTATACTTTTCAAATATCTAGGTGGCGTTGATGCCTGGCCTATATGCCTTGACACCAAAGATCCTGACAAGATAATTGAGACTGTGAAACTCATTCAACCCTCCTTTGGAGGAATTAACCTCGAGGACATCTCAAAGCCTAAGTGCTACAAAGTTCTTGAAACACTGAAAAACGACCCTGAGGTCAAGATTCCAGTCTGGCATGATGATGCACAAGGAACTGGTACAGTGGTACTCGCTGGTGTGCTTGGTGGACTAAACGTTGTCAAGAAAGACATTGAGAGTACAACAGTCGCCTTTTTGGGAGTTGGAGCAGCAAACACTCGTACAGCTTACCTGCTGATAGCTGCTGGTGTAAATCCAAAGAACATCATCATGGTGGATAGCAAGGGTGCAATCTATGCAGACCGAGAAGACATCGTGAAGGACAAGGACTATGACACCTTCAAGTATGACTTAGCTCAGAAGACCAATCCTGAAAGAAAGACTGGTGACCTTGGTGAAGTCATTGAGGGAATGGATGTACTCATCACAGCTGCACGACCAATACCCGGTACCGTGAAGAAAGAGTGGGTTACGAAGATGGCCGCAGACTCAATCGTCTACGCCTGTGCCAATCCTCTACCCGAGATTTGGCCATGGGACGCAAAGGATGCTGGTGCTCGAATTGTTGGAACTGGTCGTAGTGACTTTGACAATCAGATCAATAATTCACTTGGATTCCCTGGTATATTCCGTGGTACGCTAGATGTTAGAGCCAGTACTATCACTGATGAAATGTGCATAGCAGCCGCTCAGGCATTAGCCGACCTCGGTGCAAAGGAAGCTAATGAGCGGAAGGTCATCCCCACCATGGATCAGTGGGAGTTGTATCCTGCTGAGGCAACAGCAGTCGGGATGAAAGCCATCGAGCAAGGAATCGCAAAGAAGCACTGGGAGGAGAAAGAACTCTATGAACACGCTGAGTTGATCATCAAGCGTGCCCGCGGAGCATCAGAAATCCTCTACGAGAAAGGCTTCATTCCAAAAGCTCCTATCTAGTTACAATAACAGGTCCTCACTAAATCAGGGAGGACCTCCATCTTCTTTTGCCTCAATCAGCTGGTGTATTTTATCCCAATTACAAGAACTCTTTGCACTAGATTATTAAGAACTTGGAATTCTAACCGAGTTCTGTCCCATATGGAGAATCCAAAATGTCCTACGAGAAATGTGTACGCTGCGGTTCATGTCTGCAATTCTGCCCAATGTTTGATGCAACCGGAGAAGAGCAATACTCCCCACGGGGAAAGGCTTACTTATTGCAAGTGATGGACCAGATTGAAGATGATGAAGAACTCGGGAAGGAGTTCAGACGACTTCTTTTCCAGTGCTCGATGTGTGGAAGATGTGAAGAAACCTGTTCCTCTGGAGTGGACTTGCTCAAAGTCTGGCACGAGCAGAGAGCGAAAGCAGTGGAAACCGCACCCGAGGAGTTCGAGTATCTAGAGCCGCTCAAAGATGCCCTCGCTAACGTGAAGAACATCTATGGTCTTGCAGAAGAGGACAGAGCAATCTATTGGCTAGATGAACTTGAGGACGAGATTCCGGGATTAGCAGATAGAGTCTACGAAAAGGGGAAGACCGCAGAGAACATAATATTTGTTGGATGCTTAATGTCATTCAGGAGCAGTCAGATCGACGTTCTCAGATCATTGTTCAAAACTCTGGAAAAGTTGAACATTGATTACTTGGTCATGGGAGCGGAAGAGAATTGCTGTGGTCATCCGCTCTATCTGATGGGCGACGAGAAGGGGACACTGAAGCTCAGAGAGCATAACAAGAAAGTCATCGAGGCTGCAGGTGCAAAACAAGTCATCACATGTTGTCCAGGCTGCTTAATCCAGCTCAGGGAACATCATGAATTCGAAAATGTTGAAGCGTTGCACCATACACAGTTCTTTGACAGGTTGCTCGAAGATCCACCAAAGTATCATCAAACTGAGGAGTTTTCATACCACGACCCGTGTGAACTCCATAGAATCCTTGATATCAAAACCGAACCCAGGTCTCTGATTAACAAAATGGGAATTGAATTTCGGGAGATGGACCTCTCCTGTTGTGGGGGTGGAGGTCTCCTGAGGATGACTGATCCAAATCTGAGTGATTTGATCATTCAGCTGCGAGCAGCAAGAGAGAAAGTCAAGGAGACCACTGTGATCACAGCGTGTCCTTCATGCAGAGAACAGCTCCTCGGGCAAGACTTGGAAACAAAGGACATCGTTGAACTTCTATCAAGCTCGCTCGAAGGAGGTACTGAGTAAGATGAGAATCAGGGATGTTGTTATTGGAGCAAACGCTTCAATGTACTATAAACTGAACTTCCGCAAAATAAAGGGAGTCTATTATCCAAGGAATACTCAGGAAGTCATTGGTGCAGTAAAACACGCACAAAGCGATGGATTCACAGTGACACCCAAAGGTGGCGGTTCAGGACTCAGTGGAGCATGCACCGGAGGAAATGACGAACGTGTTATGATCAGCAGCCTACAGATGAAGGAGATATTGACAGTATCCAAGGACCAAGGATATGTTGATGTTCAACCGGGAATTTCCATTGACAAAATAAACGAGTTCCTCAATCCAATGGGAATGCGGTTCTACGTAGCACCCAGTAGCAGGGATATCGCTACAGCCGCAGGCGTCCTCAGCACAGATGGAGGCGGAAATGACACTTGGGTAAATGGGACCATGAGGGACAATACCATTCGTGTCAAGATGGTTCTCTATGACGGTCGACTTCTTACTATTGACGCAAAAGGTGTCAAGAGCAACGACCCTGATCTTGAAGCAAGACTCAACGAGATTGGTGTCACGCTCCATGATGTTGCTAGCTCACACGGCACTCTCGGATTCATTACAGAGATGAGACTCCTTATCAGACCCGTTGTCGAAGAAACCCTGATTGGCGGACTTGCAGAGTTCTCAGAGTGTAATGCGCTTGGAAAGGTCCTCACTGATATGATAGAGAGAACCAGTCCTGTCAGATATGGAGAGGCAATCACAACAGCTCACAAAGATGTACGTGAGGGTTTTGACCCACCCCTACTCATCCTTGAATTTCCAGAGGAGAATGAGGTAGACATCAGGGACATCACGGACTACAAACCTCTTGACTCTAAAGAACTAGCACGAATGAAGGATATCAGAATTAAACTACCTAAGCGTAATCCCAATGAGGGGGTACAGTTTGCTCTCTTCGAGGGGTACGGTTTCCATGGAGATAGTTTACTGAATCTTCAGGACAGCCTTAACGAAGTGGAGGCTCTACTCAATGACCATGGCATGAAACCATTTGGAAAGTACGGACATGGACCAAGTAAATGGTACCTAGGTGACAACACACCCACCTATGGACTCATTCTACACTCAAGAGAGATTAGACCTGAAGGTAAGACTGGTGAGGAACTACTCGACACGGTCCTTGCTATTGTGGACAAGTGTGAGGAGTTGGGAGTCACTCCAAAACCCGAACACAAATGGCCTTTCTCAGATGCAGTCAAGAAGAAAAGACTAGATGATATCAGACAGGTCATCGGTGAAGGCTTCAACCCGTTCCTACTTTCACCAGAGTGTAATGATGTGCTAGGTTCAATGGTTTGAGATTTGCTCAGCGAGGAAGGATGCAACTGCGGACATGTCAAAGGGCCATACGTATCTGAAAGATACATCTGGATGACTTTCTTGGGCTTTTTCGATCGACTGTGGAATATCAATCTCTGAATGTTCTCCGCCGGGGGTCATCATAGGTGTGATGACGATAATCTCATCCGCGTCTGACAAAACAGCATTCTCAAGAGC
>JAGXOC010000048.1 GCA_019894665.1 Candidatus Thorarchaeota archaeon | reverse complement strand
CTTGATTTAGAGATACATCCGAGCAAACACCCACGATACATGTTCCCTGCTTTGTGAGGAAATCTTCTGAAGTCAGTTCAACGGTTGTCTTATGCTCCCCAATGACATTCTCATGTCCGTATGCCTTGAACTGGACTCTCTGCATGATTATTGTATTACGCCCAAGCCTTTTATGAATGCATATCCTTTCTATCAGGGATTCACATGCCTGAGGACCATTTCAAGAAGGCACTCGATGACTTAGTTCGCCGTCTGCGGAATAATGGTTACATCAAGAGCAACGAAATGGAACGTGCTTTGAGGACTGTACCTAGAGAAGAGTTTGTTAATCCGGACACTCGGAATCACGCATATCGCGACTCTCCGCTCCCAATTGGATTAGGCCAGACTATTTCTGCCCCACATATGTGTGTGATAATGTGTGAAGCCCTTAAACTGAAACCCGGGCTTAAAATCCTCGAAGTTGGTGCCGGGTCTGGTTACCATGCTGCCCTATGTGCAGAAATGGTTGCACCCCAATCTACCCAGACAACAGGCCATGTCTATACCACTGAGATAGTTGCTGGATTGATTGATTTTGCGAAAGGTAACCTTACTCGTAGCGGATATGATGATCGGGTTACACTTATTCATACGGATGGTGGGATGGGACTACCTGAACACGCTCCATTTGATAGAATACTTGTTGCAGCCGCCGCGCCTTCTATCCCTGAACCACTGATTGACCAACTCAGTCCTGGGGGGATTATGTTGATTCCGGTAGGCGGGAAAGGATTTTTCCAGGAGCTCATGATGGTTGAGAAGGATGAAGAAGGAAAGACAGTTCAGAGACGCTGGGGCGGTGTTGCGTTTGTTCCTCTCACCGGTGAGTATGGACACTAAATCAAGTGATCATGTGCAATGGAATAACTGTCAGAGTGACCTTATCATTGTCTTCAATATCAAGCGTGTCCCTGATGTAAACTGGAGCAACAATCTCTAAGATTTCTTCACTGTGATGAGTTCGTTGAGCAATGACGACAGCTCCCTCTATTTTCCGGTTTATCTTGATTCGATAACAAATCACATCGCCAAATGTACGCCCTTTATGGGTGAAACCACTCAGCACCAAAGGCGGTGTGTTCTTCATTCTTCCAATTGCCTTACGAGACTCATCATCTGTTATCTTCACATTCAGAGTCCCAAGATGTGGTTCGAACCCAAGAGCAGCTTTCAGCTTTGACGAGTAGACTTCGATATAATACGCACCTTCACCCAATCCTGTGACAATAGAGCCCTCTATCACAATCTCATCCTCAGGGGGTGTGAATACAATCTCCAAGTTGGAGAGGACGTACAGCAGTTCCTCGCGTCCCTTCTCAGATATCTGAAGGAGCATCCCGTCAGCTGTGTGTACTCTGTTCAAATAGCCCTGTTCAACACATTGCGCAATTCTTCTTGACGCTGTTTGCTGGCTGACATTCAGTATTTCTCCCAGTTCTCGTGTAGTGATTGTTGTCTTACTATGTATTGCACCTTTATTGGCCAAAGAATACAGTGTAAACCAGATATCCGGAATAACCATCGCAATCAGTCCTTCAAACGTTCACCAACATCGTCGAGCTTCTTCATCAGTTTGCTCTGTCCAACTGCTCTGGTGAGGTCTCCACGGGTCCGTTCAATCAGAGACCGTCCCACATCACATTTTCTTCTCAAATCGGGAACTAATGCATTAGGATAGTCAAATCCCTGTAGCTCTTCTAGAATCTCCTCCATGAACCCTAGGAGTGTTTCTGCCTTTTCTACATCATCATGGCGCAATAGGTCTAATGACGATCTTCTCAGCTCCCCTACAGTGTCTGCCAAACCATTCAGGTATGCTCTGGGTGGAATGCCATATTCCTCTGGAGGTGTGAATGTGCCATGTTCCAAGAGAGAGAGCAGGTTTACAGCTTCCGCCAGTTCTTGATAGGCTACATCAAGACCCTTTGACCGCATCATAAAACCACTATCAGACATTCCATCTGAGGCCTCACCGATAATTTGACTAGCTTCAGAAACTAGAGCCTTCGCCTCGTCGAATTTTCCTCGATGAGTCATCTTTATGGATTCGCTGCACTTACGGACAGCTTTACGTCCAAGTGGTAATGTCTTCTCACGAACCGCATCATCACCATCAATCTCGTTTCTGAGCGGTGTGAGGATATCTGATAGTTTCATCTTATTCATCCTCGAGTCAGTCATAGCTTCTTAATTTGTTTGCTACGTGACAGGAGTACGACCCTACTCTCTACTTGCTCATCAAGAACATAGTATCCTGTTAATGCTGCAAGTTTCTCTGAAAATGCACGAATTTCCCGATGGGAGGGTGCATTGTTTTTGTCTAGACGCCCTCTTGATGACCCCAAGAACATGTAGCCTTTCACTTCGATGAAATCAGGCTCGCCCATTTCGATAAGTTTTGAATATTCTCGTGCATCGTACATATTGCGGTTTGAAACCATCGTAAGTCTGTTGACAGTTCTTGTGCTAAGAGACCGCAGTATCTCTTGTGACTTCAGAATACGATTCCATCCATCCTTAACACCAGGCTTGCATAGAGTTTTGTAGGTGCTCTCATCTGGTGCAGCCAACGTGACATAAAGTTGCGTCGGCAAAGACATCGTCGAAAGAACGCTAGGTAATGTTCCATTAGTAACCAAAAATGAGGTCATACCTCTATGATGAACCTCATCGATAAGGTCGCTTATCAGAGGATGAAGAGTTGGTTCTCCTGCCAATGAAATGGCTACGTGTTTTGGATCCCTCGCCTCATTGTACTTATTCTCTGGAACTGAGGCTCCTGCCTTCGGATTATAACCTCCAAGAGACCTCAGGTTTGCCATGAGCACAGCATCCATTAATTCATTGACAGGTACGACATCTGTTTCAGAAACATCAACCTGGTTCCAGCTTACTCCAATATCAGCAGGGGTCACTCGCCAACAGAACTCACAGCTTTGAGTGCATTTGTCGACCACGGGTGTCATCTGTAGGCATCGATGCGACTGGATGCCATAGAATCTCTCCTTGTAGCATGAAACATCATGAAGAAGTGCTTTCTTTTGCCACTGACATGCTTTGTAGGCGCCTCTTCTACCAAGTAGATGATACCCCTGTTTTTCGAGCTTTTCGCTCAGCTCAATTGGCATATCAGAGTTCAAACTGAATCGAGGGCATGTCTATTGTGTATCTTATCAGGCTTTGGCAATGTCCAAGCTAGTCTAGGACTTACGAGAAGACAGAATTTCCGCCATGCTCTCCTGTGTGCTCCAAGACCCTGTCAGAAGTTTCTTTCTTGACAACTCGCCTAGGAGTTTCCGGCTCTCTGAATCAAGTCTTCCTGGAGCCTCATTTTCGTACGCACTACCAGGCAACGGCATGAATACATGTCCATGAGTCTTTGCTCCCATTTCAGCCAACGATTGACAGAGATCAATACTCTCATGTAACTCTTTTTTGGTTTCACCCGGTAATCCGAATATCATATCTACATGAGGGATGAAACCAGAATCTAAGGTTGTGTTGATTGCTTCTAGTCCATCTTCGACTGTATGGTGACGATTGGTCAATTTCAGCATTCGATTACTACTGGATTGAAGACCTATCTGGAGCGTTTTATTAGCCACATAACTCATCATCATCTCAAGAATTGGTCTAGTGACAAACTCCGGTCTGACTTCTGAAGGGAACGAACCAAAGAAGACTTCTTTCAACCCCTCGATTTTGGTCACTGTCCTCAATAGACCCTCAAGCTTGTCTTCTTCTACAGTGCGCCCACGCCCACCATAAGACAGGGCGTTTGGAGAGAGAAACCATGTGCGGTCGAATCCACTTCTTTCCACAGCTCGGGTTAACCAATACGTAATCGAATCGATGGACCGATTTCGGACCCTTCCACCTGTGAGAAACGGAGTACAGCAGAATTTGCAGGAGTATGGGCAGCCACGCGTGACCTCAATTGGTCCTACTATATTCATACCAAGGGCAAACGGAGGGTGAGTATCAAGATTGACTGGATCAAGGTCTCTTGGTGCTGGACAATCTTGAGTGATTTTTCCAACAACTCCTAAGATATCAGTAGGATCTTTGTCATTCATCAGATACCAGAGTAGCTCTGGGAACGTCTTTTCTCCTTCTCCTATAACCACATAGTCAAAACCATTCTCAAGTAGCTCCATAGGCCGTGCGCTAACATGGGGGCCTCCACCAACTATAGTGACAGAATTTCCGAACTTTTCTCTTACCTCTCTAACCTCTTTGTAGATTCGATCAGTTTGTGTACTCATGACTGAATGGGCAAGTATCGTAGGTCCCTTTGCAACACTCTTCCGTATTGTACTCGTGGATAACTCGATAGGAGCTTCTATAGCAAGTTCTGAGAGTCTGTGGTCAGTTTCAACTACACCTACAAGAGCTGCTAGACTGTATCTTGATGAAGAATGAGCCCTAAAGATGAGGGTATGTGAATCCACTTGTTGCACGCGCTCTAGTTGACAAGTCGTTCGGTAATTCCACTCTTGGTCACACTCATGACTCGGATGTCGCCACCAGATTGAGCGTCTCTTGCGATACCCGCCTTGACTGCATTAATTGCAATCTCTTCAGCTTCCTTTACGGTCAAGCTTGGTTTGTATCCATCCTCAAGAACACCATAAGCAGGTTGGGTTCCCGACCCAGTTGCTGTGAATTCGTCAGGCATAAGAGAGCCACCCATATCCAATGAGAACAGCTGAGGCCCATTAGCGTCTACGCCAACCACAACAGTCTGGACATACAATGGTGCCATGCGTCTCGAATAGAGGGTATTTGCTAACATCTTAGAGAGTGCTTTTACACTGATGTCTTTCTTCTGATTCAGTTCATAGAGTTTGATTTGCGCCCTGACTCTGTTCACCAGCATCTGATAGTCTGAGGTGAGACCTGCAGAAGCAAGAACGATGGTGTCTGTGAGCTTGAAAGCTTTGACACCTTTATCTGTCAAGACGTGTGTGCCCCATGTGATCAATGAATCAGTGGCCACTACTACGCCATCACTGCATTTTATGCCGACAACAGTTGCACCAGTTGGAAGTGACATTATCAATAAGCCTCCGAAAGGGGAGTTAATCTGTGTTGGCCACGTCCGGTCGTTTAATAACGTTTGCGAACTGTACGTTGTTGTCCTTAAGGAGCATGACCAACTTGCGTAGACTCAATCCCTTTGCAAACATTCCATCCATTATGACAGCAGAGGAGATTGTCGAGTTTGCTCATAATCGGTCTGTTAAAATCAGTATGAAAAGCTCTCTTCGAATGAAGAAACTCGAACGGACTCGAATTAGAGAGATCACTAGACTACAGGAATTCTCGAAACAGATTAAGATAAAGCTCACTGAGGCCGTGGAAGAATTTCCCTCTATAGAACGACTCCATCCATTCTATGTCGAGTTGTCGGAGATTCTTATTGGTAATGATAAACTGAAGCAATCTCTAGGGGCGGTATACAAGTGCATTCCTCCAATTGATGATATCACAGATAAACATCTTCAAGCCATCAAACTGGCTGGTGAATTTCGTCAAATGAAAAGATCAAGGAGTGCTGCCAAGGGGCGAATTGCATCAATAGTTAAAGCAACCGCAAAGAACCTGGATTTTATAATCGAAGCCAAAAAGGCTCTTTCCAGACTTCCAGGAATCTCGCCCAATTCACCAACAATAGTCTGTGCGGGATTTCCAAATGTCGGAAAATCAACACTTGTGAAGGCTGTTTCTACAGCTGAGCCAGAGATCGCATATTATCCCTTTACTACACGAAGTGTAATCGTAGGACACCTGAGAGTGGACAATCATAGCGTACAGATAGTAGACACACCCGGAATTCTTGATAGACCAATGGCCGAACGAAATGAGATTGAACGCGAGGCAATAGCTGCGTTGAAGTATCTCGCGCATGTCATCATCTTCATGGTTGACCCCTCAGAAGCTTGTGGCTGGACCTTTGATCAGCAGCTGAATCTATTGGCCGAAGTCCGGAAGATGTTCCCCATGAATCCCATTCTGATTGCCATCAACAAGATTGATCTCACACAACCCGACAAGCTTGCTATTGCCAGAGAGAAACTTCCCGAGAGTCATGAGATCATCGCAGTTGAGGGAATTGGGGTTGAGAAACTGATGAGAGATGCAGTTGAAGAGGTTGATTTGACTCCACTCCAGGAAACTGTTGATGATTATCTAGCATCCCTTTCAAAGGGATAATCCCACACCCTCGACTAAAACCGTTCCAGGTTCACCAATTTTCCCCTGTAACTCAAATCTTGTTCCCAATATCTGTTCTACGGCCCAGACATTAGTTGTTAGATGGGAGGTAATACGGGTCACGCCAATCTTACTACTTCCTGATGCTACTGCAAGATAGGGAATGAGCATGTCACAAAGGTGAGAGTCTACTGCCATCCCTGTTGAAACCTCGGCAACTAATTGTGAAACTGCCTCACTTCCAACACGTTCTGCGCTCTTTCCACGTTCGCCAAGTTCATCAGCGCCCACTCTGACACCTCGCTCTGATTCAGCCCATATCACAATACCACTTCCAGGTCCCAGATGGGGGTCATCATCCTTGCGGTATGACTCGCGAATTATGTCCGACTTGATTTCTAGGTGTTTGAGAATCATCTCTTCTGCTGTTGCTGCCTGTCTTTCAGCAATATGGCTAGGTAGCCGTACACAATGAGATACTCCCTTTACTGCTACCAGATTCCCTGATTCAATTTCTTCAAAGGGTTTGATACTGCCTGCCGGAGTGATATTACAAGTGACTTCTCCTCCACCCCGTGGATAATGACCACGTTTCTTCTGGAGAATCTCAATCTTGGGTCCCAAGATTTCTAACGTGTGTGTGAAAACATTTTGCAAATAGTCAACCGGAGGACTCCATTTTACATCAGTTCCTCCACGGAGCTTAAAGCTGATAGGTTCTGGAGACAATACTGCAGGTGGAAGGGTTGCCTGAAGCACAAGCGAGATTGATCCTGCAGTACCAACATCGTAGCTTATTGTGCCACCACAGCGTTCACGTGGTACAAATTCTACTGCTGTACTACCCACCTCTAGACCCTTGATCTCAGCACCAACAATCTTTCCAGTGACTTCGATTCCAGCAATGTGTTGTCTTTTGAGACCCGGTTTGGGTCGACCTGCACGTATATTGATAATTCGAATTGGTTTCATGGTCAGCGCGGAAAGTGAAACGGCAGTTCGAAGGATTTGACCACCGCCTTCACCATATGAACCATCAATTTCAATCATATACAGAACCCCATGAGAATGTTGTCCACCCTGTTATGAACTTCCTCATCTAAATCCACATTTTGTCCCAGTACTAATCCTTATTTGTATCACAAGACCCACCAAGAACGAGTAAGATGAAATCATTATTCATTGGGCGGTTTCAGCCAATCCACAAGGGACACATTCATACAATGACGCAGATATTAGCCAAGAAAGAAGACATTATCATGGTCATTGGCAGCTCTCAATACTCTCACACTCCGGATAATCCATTCACAGGTGGTGAGAGACTGATGCTCATCAAAAGTGTGTTACTTGATGAGAAGCTCCCACTTGACCGTATCACAGTGGTTCCTCTCTCAGACATCAATATTCATCCTCTCTGGGTAAGCCATATGCGGTCCTTTGTACCCTATTTTGACAAGGCATACAGTCACAATCCATTAGTCAAAAGACTCCTTGAGGAGGGTGGCATCAAGACAGACTCAACTAAGCTACTTGAGCGATCTCAATACAGTGCAAGCCACATCCGTGATCTGATTCGATGGGGAAATGCTGAGTGGGAGACTCTTGTTCCTAAGGCTGCAGTAGCTTTGATCAAGAAGCACAAACTAGATGAGCGCATTCGAGAAGTGGGTGAGAGTCGGACGAAAAGGTAACTTTTCTTGCCCAATTCTTTAAATAGCAGCCTCAAAGACAGAGATTTGGTGAACGTCAATGCTAGGTGAATGCGTTCCGAAACTTCATTAAACGACTTATTCTCAGTCCTAGCCAGTTTCATGCATTACAAAACAAGCAGAGGATGACATCATGAGCAGCAAAAAGAACGATACAAAACAAGCCATCTTTGACATCGACAAAGAGAACGATTTCCCTGATTGGTATACTGAAATTTGTCGAGTGGCTGAACTCGCTGATGTCAGATACGGTGTAAAAGGGTTCACTCCATTCCCACCTTGGAGTTTCATGAGCATGAACCTGATGTTTGAGATCTTGGAAGAGGTTCTCCAGCGTAAGGATCACCTGCCCATGTATTTCCCTACCGTTATTCCTGAAACCAATTTAACAAAGGAGGCTAAACATGTTGAGGGATTCACTCCCCAAGTCTTCTGGATAGAAACGACTGGTTCAGGTGAGAAATTGGAAGAGCGATTGGCTCTAAGACCTACAAGTGAGGCCGCAATCTATCCTATGTACTCACTCTGGGTACGTAGTTGGCGAGACCTCCCCTTAAAGAGATACCAACGTTGTTCAGTCTTCAGATCAGAGATCAAGAGCACTCGTCCATTTCTACGTGGAAGAGAATTCCTTTGGATTGAAAGCCACAATGTCTATGCCACACATGACGCTGTCAAGGCACAGATTAAAGAGGATCTAGAAACCACGAAGGAAGTTTGTACCGATAACTTCGGATTGCCTGTTATGGTGTTTCGAAGAACACAGTGGGACAAATTCCCTGGTGGGCTGAATACTTATGCCGCGGACACGTTGATGCCCGATGGCAAAGTGATCCAGCTACCTTCAACTCATGACTTGGGTGATAACTTTGCTAAGGCGTTTGACATCACATATCTGAACAAGGACAATGAAACAGTCCATGCATGGCAGACATGCTATGGACCTGCAATCTCGAGAATCTATGGTGCGATGATCTCGGTTCATGGCGATAACAAGGGCCTTAGATTACCCTTCAAGGTTGCTCCCTATCAAGTGGTGATTGTACCTATCTTCAAAGGAAAAGATGTTGATGCAGTGTTGAAGTACTGTGTGGACATCAAGGAGACGTTGAAGAAAGCAGGGATTCGAGTCCATCTTGATGATAGTGATGAAACCCCTGGATGGAAATACAACTACTGGGAGATGAAAGGAGTTCCCATCAGAGTAGAAGCTGGACCTCGTGACATCAAACAGAACAATGTTGTCCTATTCCGTCGAGACACAATGAAGCGTGATATCATTAGTCTGAAGGAATTGAAGAAGAAAGTCACAGATCTTGGAAAAGAGATTGACGAGAATCTTCTCAACATGGCTGAGGCCAAGTTTGATGGTCTTGTTGTCGATGCAGAACGTTATGGCGAAATAGATGATGCTTTGGACCACGGAAAGATTGCACGAGTTCCCTTCTGTTCGATTGAAATGGATGGCTATCCCTGTGCAGAAGAGATCGAGAAGAACACACGGGGCGATATTCGTGGAACTCGAATCGATATCGACGAAAAATCCGAAGGTCTTTGTGTCGCATGTGGAAAAGTCGCCAAAGAGGTCGTCTACATAGCACGGTCTTACTAGAGTAGAAATCCATGGTTTTCCAGATATGATTGTGGAAAATCATGGAATCTTCCTTGGAGTTGAGTGATTGAAAGTACTGGTTCCCTATCCTGATGAACTTGTCAAGATTTTCAAAGACACACTTGGTGACGAAGCTGAAGTTGTTCAATCAGAACAGTCAGTAGAGTCAATGCTAGAGCATGGTGGTGATGTGGAAATCATCGCGTCTGTTAGCGTTCCAGGTGAATACATTCGGAAAGCATCGAATCTTCGTATGATACAAACATTTGGAGCTGGAATCGATAGAGTTGACCTTGATGCTGTGAGAGAGCGTGACGATATCATTCTCTGCAACAATCATGTCAATTCTGCAGAAGTAGCTGAATATACAATATCACTGCTTTTCGCAATTGCCAAGAATCTCATTCCAAGTGACAGAGAACTTAGGGCTGGGAATTGGATTCACAGATGGGGCGGTCCTGTTCCTAATCTTGAGATTCGAGGAAAGAAGGTGCTCATCATTGGATTGGGTCATATTGGCGCTGATATAGCTAAGAGATTGAAGTCTTTTGAAGTCGAAATCACTGCAGCCACTCGTAGTGGGACCTCGAGCAATGATGATCTTGTGGACCAAGTTGTTGGTATTGATGAAGTAGAACCCCATGTCAGGGACTCAGATTTTGTCATCCTTTCCTTACCCCTGACAGTTGAGTCCGAGGGTCTTGTCAATAGAGAGTTTCTCTCATGGATGAAACCAACCTCTATTCTAGTGAATATTTCTCGCGGCCAGATTGTTGATGAACTCGCCCTTTATGAGGCACTAAAGGAGAAACGAATCCACGGTGCAGGAATCGATGTGTGGTGGAGATATCCCACAAAATGGCGCGGAATGACGGTTCCACCATCTGATATACCATTCCACGAGCTCGATAATATTGTAATCTCTCCTCATCGGGCGGCTTATTCTGAACACATTGAACGTGAATTATTCCTGTTTGCAGGAAAAAACATCCTTCGACTTGTTCGTGGTGAAACTCCTTTGAATATAATCGACATAGAACGAGGCTATTAACCATCTACAGACAGAAAATGTAGGAGTACTTCTATCCCTCTGTCATATCAGATTGTAATAGGGAGTATAGTCTCATGGCGCGTACATTATACCTCAGTGAGTCAGAGAGTCAAGACTTTAAGGAAAGCGTCAATCAACGCAGACGAAACAGTCAATATTCGGGAGACGATGTATTGACCCTAGAAAGTCTTTCAGATATACCCGGCGTAGGTGAGAAAGTCAAGCAAGCCTTGATTGAACACTTTGGAAGTGAAATAGTAGCGCTCAAAGTGATTCATGATTCGCGAGTTGACCTAGTAGCTGCCGTACCCGGTATTGGATCAAGGCAGGCAGTAAACCTTGTCAAAGGTGCCTTTGAGAAGGAATTTGGTGCCAGCTCCAATATGCTACTACGGAGTCAAGACATTCGGAAAATATACGAATCAAGTCTTGATATCATTCGAGGTTATGCAAACACTACCTATGCGAAGGACAAGTTATTCCTCTACTATCCACTACCTCCAGGGAAGACGGATGTCATCCTTGAGAGACAGAAGTACTTTGCAGACGCGGCTGAGATGGCTAGAGGACTCTCAAACGATCAACGAGGGAATCTGAAAAGCCTGCTGAGCCAAGTAAGAGGGCTCTATCGCAGGGTCAAGCCACGTAGATTAGAGGGTCGTGTAATCATCACAAACGATGACAAAGTGTTTGACACGCTGATCAAGGAAGGAGTAGACAGATGGTGCCCCGTTTACGTACTATCTGAGGGTGAGAGCGGAGCTGACTATGCTCAAGGTTATGATTTAGTTCTCTACATATCTCCCCTAGGAATCTATGATGAGTCAATGGACATGCTTGACAATGTAGAGATCCTTGGGAAGGATTGGTCACTCGAGGATATTCTACCAGAGAAAACGGTGAGTTTCTACGCACGTAACTATCGAGTGATTGATGCATCATGTCAAATTGTAGAAGCATTCAAAGAAATTCCCACAAATGACTCAGTTTCTACTTTCACAACGGGACTAGACTTTGACAGCCTCATCAAGGTGGGTGAGATTCTCAAGAATTTGGATGAGAATGGAGACTTAGCTCAGGGAATCGATGCAGAGCTTGATAGATATCGGAGTGCGGTAAAGGCGTTCCCAACCGCTACAGCTGAAACCGAATCTTGGTTGAATGAAGAAATAACAACCCGTATTTCAAAGAGTCAGGTCACACTTGGCGGTCAACAGATAATCAGTATTCTGCAATCAGCTGATATGGAAGGGGCTGATGGAAGTGCTCTGAGGAACATGTTGCCAGCTGAGATTGTTGAAACTTTCACAACTACACTTCAAGAAGCGGAGGATAAGCTTGTTCAGATGCTGAGGCTCACTCCGCGAGAGGCTGACTGGGTGACTGGTATCATCAGTGAAGAGATTTCCTTACCTGCAAAGATGATGACCAAACAAATCAACGATCTCGAAGACAAGCTCAGGCGCATATTTGCTGACAAACAGTTTCGACTCATCAAGAAATTCGCAAACGAGCTCGATGAACTAAAACGAGTTGTGACAGAGGCTGTCCAGACTCTTCTCGAGTTTGACCTGTTCCTTGCCGTGGGTCTATTTTCTGTGGATTATTCGCTACACACACCTGAAATCTCGCTTGAATACACCGGAGTTGGTGTACAGGGAGCCACTAATCTATTCCTGACCGAGAGTCATCTCAAAGGAAAACATGGAGCTGTTGAACCCATCGATTATACCATTGGTAAAAACCCCTTCCAACCTGATGGAACAAATGGAGAGAACTGTGCTATCCTATCTGGCGCAAATAGTGGTGGGAAGACCACCGTGATACAAACACTCGCGCAGATAGTCATAATGGCCCAGTCCGGATTTCCGGTACCAGCAGAGAAGGCATATCTCCCGGTCTTCGAGGAGCTTTACTTCTTCTACAAGAGCAGAGGCATGGTGAGTGCCGGTGCGTTTGAAACAACCCTGAAACAGTTTGCTGAGATTGTTGTATCTGACAAGGCGAAATTGGCACTGTTTGATGAAGTTGAAGCAATAACAGAGCCCGGGAGTGCCGCCAATGTCATTGCAGGTCTCATTGAGATCCTTCAAAGTGATCCCAATACATCTACAGTCCTCTGTAGCCACATTGCTAGAGAGATTGATGAAGTGACAGACGCTCCGATCAGAGTGGATGGAATCGAAGCAAAAGGTCTTGACGAGAATCTAGAGCTCATTGTAGACAGAACTCCAAAATTTGGCGTAGTCGCTCGTAGCACACCTGAACTCATTGTTGAACGACTCTCAAAACTAGCCAAAAGCCCCAAGAAGGAAGTCTACATGAAGATTTTGGATAATCTCACCAGAGTTCGAACCAAATGAGTCAACTAGTCCTCGTCTTTGGAGACGCCCATATTCCCTCACGAAGAGACTCCATTCCTGAATCATTTTATGATCACATAGAGCAGGCCAACTATGACTTGGCACTCATTACCGGAGACCTGGTGCGTGAATCAGAGATGCGTTCCGCTCTTCCTCCTCTACCCAGAAGCTTCATCGTTGTTGGGAACATGGACTATGGCAGCCAATACAACTTTCATGAACAAATCCAATTAGATGATTTCAACGTGCTACTTCTTCATGGAACACAACTGCGACCACGTGGCAATATCAAACAACTCTGGGAAATCACTCAAGAGATTGGAGCACATGTAGCTATTCACGGACACTCTCACACAGCCTCCATTGATCTTCACAAAGACCGGTTGCTTCTGAATCCTGGAACCATATCAGGAGCTACGGGCGGTTGGGGGGACAAGATTGATGCAAGTTTCATCGAGCTTGAAGTGAGTAAGACTGAATTATTGGTGAAACTCTTCCTCACTGACTGGAAGGTCGTGAAGGAATCAACTCTTCGATTTCAGAAACAAGAAGACAAGGTCGTTCGACTCTAATATTCGCCCCAAGGATCAGGACTCAAGAGCCGCATGTAAATCCGCTTGAGAATATTGGAACTTTCGAGCACCGCGGCTTCAGCTGTTTTCTGTCTATCAACGGTCTTTGAAGACCCCTTGATTTTTCCAAACCTACCTTTCTTTGCACCACTTTTTCCGGAAGATTTGACCTTCTCTGGCATCACTTTCCCAATCTCCTCCTCAGGGAAGATATCCCGTGTGAATCTTAGTTCGGAGAAGAATCCAGACAGGGTCTCTTTGACCGCTAGTTTCTCTGAAGACTCCTCTGACAACTCAGACACAATGGCTAAAGCTCTCTTCCTGAGATTAGTAGACAAGATTGTTTGAATCTCTTCAGCGAGGTCACGATTCATTGCACAAGCGATACCTATGTTGATCATAAGAATTCTAATCCGGTCAAGAAGGACTCCAGTGTCACTACCAATGAGTGACTTTCCCCTCATGGACACCAGCCAATCTTCATACGTCTGATTGACCATGAGTAAATCGTCTTCGAACTCGACTAATTTCCCCAATTCTCCGGGTGGAATCACTGTACACCAAACAATCATTGGGACATGGTCGCTGGTTTCAGGGGACATGTTTTGGGACTTGTAATCATCCGTTTTCAGTATTGCTTGTCTAGGCATTTGCGTTGGTGAATTCCTTCTAATACTGGAACGACAAGCGTGTAAAGGCTGGTGATGGATGTGACAAAGTACAAGGTAACAATTGAAGTAATCGACATTCTGGGAAACAGCAAATGCTCTATGAATCAGAAAGTTGGTGATTCCTATAACTACCCTGAAGATAGAGGCAGATTGTGTCCAAGCTCTTTCTATGTTCTCTATCCATGGATAATGGTAATGCTGTCAGGTGGCAGTTTTCATGGTTCAGAAGAAGAAGATCACATGACAACTGGCTGTCCTGATTACAAGCATCAAGTCGTTTACAAAATCTCCCGAAAAGTTGTTGAAAAGTAACTCCATTCCAGTATTTACAAAATAGTAGGAGAACAGTTCTATGGATGATGAAACAAAGTATTCCATCAGTGCAGAAATTGAGTACAATCCCCTCGAATTGATCGATATTCCCAATCTAATCGAAGCAAGCAAGAAAAAATGGCAGAACTTCTCTCTATGTGAAGTAAATGATTGCGTTGTACGGTTAGGTGTAATTCATGGTGAGTTTCACTGGCACAAGCATGACCATGAAGACGAGTTCTTCTATGTAATTGATGGCCTGCTTCACATGGATTTAAAGGACATAACTCACGATTTGAAGCCCGGACAAGGATTCATGGTGCCAAAAGGAGAACCTCACCGAACAAGGGCTCCAGACCGCACATCAATTCTAATGGTCGAAGGTAAAACAGTGACAGCAACAGGAGATTGAATTAATTCTCCACTAAATCGAAAAAAGACCAATCCATATCGATATATTCGTCAACTTCATGATATTACGAACAAGAATTTTTTCTAGGGTGAGAAAATGGAGATTACCAAGCCTTATTGTTGCGATGAACTTATGAAAAAAACCGTCATGGACTCTGCCGGCAAGAAGATTGGGCACATTGGCGATTTGACTTTCACACTTGATAAAGAACTCAAAATCTCTCATTTCATACTAGCTGGACCTGCTTGGAAGGAGTTCCTTGAAACTATCCATTTGAAACCTGAACATAATCACGTATTTGATTCATCGGCAATCAAGAAAATTGACAAACATATCCATCTTAATATTACTGGGAATCATCTTTTGACTACTATGAGCAAAAATACAATCTCAGATGACAAAGTAAAGTTTTCAGAACTAGAGAAGCTAGATATTTTCGACAAGGACCATGAAAAAATTGGTCGAGCAATTGATGTGGACCTCAATATTGACGGCAGCGTTTCAATCGTAGTTGGAGGCGGATTTATTGAAGAAAAGCTTGAAGCCATTGGTTTGAAAGATGACATTGACATCTTAGTACCAAGCAATATTATTTCCTCAATACACGATTCAATACAGCTTTCTGTGTCAAAAAACGAGCTTGACACAACCCTAAATGGCATTTTGAAAGAAAAAGCGATAAAGATTCAACAGGCAAGAAAGGCTGGGAGTAGCCGTGGAAACACCGGAAGAGAACGTGTGGTTGCCTTCTGGCCATATGTCTCCAAATGATAGCAAATCCAATTGACAGTTGGGCACCATCTTATCTAACGTTTAGTTCAAATATGAAACATGACAAGCTGGTCTTCTACATGCAAAACATCAGATCACTCAAAGAATCAGATAGAGATGATGTTCTAGAGATAGCTAAGAATACCTGGGATGGCCATGATTATCTTCCATACTTCTTTGATGGTTGGTTAAAGGACAAGAATTCACATACTGCAGCCATTGAACACAATGGGCGTGTGATCTCTCTAGCAAATCTAAGAGTCATCGAGAATGGAAGAACTGGGTGGATGGAGGGACTTCGAGTGCACCCTGATTACAGAGGCAAAGGTCTTGCGTCAATTATCACGAAGCATGTTGTCGACATAGCCAAAGAGATCAAAGTAGAACGTATTCGATATACAACTGCAACAGATAATCAATCGTCCTTGCATCTTGGTGAGATGGTAGGGATGGAAAGAAAATTCGACCTTGCTTTCTACTGGCATGAAAATCCTCATGAAATAGTATGGAGAACTCCAGAAAACACACTGAGAGAAGTGACTCCAACCCAATTACTTCCAAGTTTATCAGAATCTGGAATTCTACCACATAACGTCATCATATACGACTGGAAAGCATTAGATGCGACTCCAGAAGGTCTTGTCAAAATCGGACTGACCTCGAAGTTTTGGATTCAGACTGAAGCGAATACCATCAAATCGTTCTCACTTGGTTTCCCCCGGGATGATAAGAGTGGACAGATGTGGTGTTTCACCATCTATGCGAGTGATGAAGCAGGATTTCTTGAACAATTCTCACATCATCTGAATCAAGCGTCAGAAGCCAAGTGTGACGTGATTTTCGGAATATTTTCGACAAATTTTGTAAACACATTCTATGCACTTGACTGGGTCAGACACCATGAAGATGATACTATGACTTTGACCCTGCTAGAGCGGATTCTATAGTTATCAAAGAGAAAGGAATCTATGCAATCTGGGTTTAATGCCCATAGGAGGCATTTCAAAGGCATAGTATCTTACAATCACTTAAGATTGGATTGAACTCCTCCTTTTAGCATCGTGATACTGACACAATATCACTTTAAATTTATAATCATCTCTAAATATACGATTAAGGCGAGATGTATAGTTGAACAGTAGCCGGAAAATTATGGGTCAAGTTGGCATACGAGTGCTACTAACATTTGTTTCAGCAGTAGCGTTAACCATTATTGGCTCACGGGCTTGGCAATCATCATTTTCAATTCCGGCATTTGACACACTACTTGCCTTCTTAGCAATAACATCTGCAGCTTATGTCTATGGTCTTTACAGAACAAATCCATCAACGCAGAACGCAATCTTCTTCGCAGCTTTGGTCACACAGAGTGTCATCTTTATCGGTGGTGTCGTGGATCATTTACTAGGCATTACTTCTCCAACAGTACTGAAAACTCCGGACCGTATTACTAGCGACATCATAGAAGTTTCATTACTCGCAATCATGTTTTTGTCTGCAATCATCCTACGTAACAGAAAACTCTCAACAAGGGCAAATATATCTCTAATACTCCTGATAATTATTGGAACCCTCTCTTTCTATGGTGTCTTCTATGCATTCGTACTGGCTCCCCTCTCTGAAGTCTTCCTCATCCTCATAGGTTTCATTGGGACTTTGATATCTATCGTTGCCTTCTTACTCGCAGGGGCGTATGTGATCAAGTATCAGAAGGAATCTCAAAAATACGATTTGATCCTATTGTTGTTAAGCTTCACTATATTCAGTTTAGCCAGTATTCCCCTTTTTCTGAATCTGGTTTTCCCCGCTGCCATTTGGACTCTATCGCTCACTCTACAGGCAGGAGGTTTCTTCGCATTAACAATGGCTGTCGCCGTCCCATGGCAAATGGAGATGGGTATAAGTCGATGGAGGGCAGATGCTTCGATTGCTACCCTCTGCCTTTTAGCTCTTACGCCATTCATTGTGTTTGTACTTGTTGAGTCTTGGGCACCAGGAATCTCATTCATATTCTTGGGAGCTTATTATCTCTCACATGCAGAAGCAGCAGTTCTCTCTGGGTTGATCGCTTTTTTGGTGTATGCTTACTCAAGAAGAAATCCGTCTCCTGAGTATTACTATCTGATACTATTGTTTATCACATGGGCGTATATGGAACTGCACCTGGTACTTTTTACTCCTAGAGACTCGCTACTAGCTGGATATGAACCTATTCTTCCGTATGTAATAGGAAGCATACTATCTATTGTCCTCCTGTTCAGAGCAACTAATAGCATCAAGGAGCAACCTGCCAAACAGCTGGTGAGTTACTCAGCTCAGAAAATCATCTTATGGATCTGTCTGGTCATTTCTTTTGTTTGGGTCGGGGAACTAATCAGACATCAGGTTCTACAGCGCAATCCCGAAGTGATCGACACTCCTCTAGCAGCATCTTTCATACTTGTAGCTAATCTCCTTGCTATGTTCGCATTCATCTATCTTAGGTATCTTCTTACGACAAAGGGTGGAGGTTGGGAATCAGCTGTGATAACACCAGCTGGATTTCTCTCGTTATGGATAATACGGAATATTCTCAAAACAGTTTTTATAGAATGGTCAATCGGGTGGTGGGCAGCTGAGATTTTGCTCCTAGGCGGTCTAGTTTTGGGTCCAGTAATATTGGGTATGTTATATCTAAACAGCATGTTTGAAGCTGAATCTTCACAACGCAAGGCTACAGTCTATGCTGATTTGTTGGGTCATGACATGACAAACTACCTACAGGCTATCCAAGTCGCACTTGGAATTATGAATCTAGATGATGCGTCACCTGACGCGAAATCAAAGGCTCTTGAGGAAGCCGGACTTAGTTTGACCAGAGCTGAC
>JAGXOC010000047.1 GCA_019894665.1 Candidatus Thorarchaeota archaeon | reverse complement strand
GTATACCACACTGAAGGGGCTGAGGATCCGAATGCAGTTTTCAAGAAGATCTTCACTGAAGTGACAAAGTTTGACCTGCATGACGACACCCGTTTTGAAGCGGGATTTGGTCATCTTATGAGCTCGCTATATGCCGCTGGTTACTATAGCTATACTTGGTCCTCAGTTTACGCAGAAGACGTTTTTACCAAGTTCGAAGAAAACGGTTTCATGGATACAAAGACTGGAACTGAATATCGTCAAAAGATTCTCGCTCCCGGTGGAAGTCTGGACCCTGATGATATGGTTAAAAGCTTCCTTGGCAGAGAGATGAAGATTGACGCATACATGAAATCCCTTGGCTTGGATGGTAAATAGAAGAAAGAACAATGTAGGACAGTACAAAACTGCCCTACTCGTTTTTGTTGTTTTACGAATTTTCTACCAGAGTTGATACTGTCTCTTGACAAAGCCTTCCCAGACTCTGGGGAGCTTGCCAATGACTTCCTCTGTGATTGACTCTACTGAAGCTCTCACCTTATCAAGGTCGCAATCTCCATAGAGTTCGACATTGACTGCCTTCGGCTCAGTGATAGGAGCACCAATCTGACTCACAAGGTAGCAATATACCTGTGATAGGTCAGGATGTTCCTTGTAGACTCTCTCTGTAATCTCTCGGGCTGCTACATTGTAGGTCTTCCCTACATGTGACACTGGGTTCTTACCAGCAGCGGCTTCAAGTGTCATTGGTCGGTATGGAGTGATCAAACCGTTTGCACGGTTGCCCCTGCCTACTTGACCATCGTCACCATGTTCAGCTGAGGTTCCAGTGACTGTTAGGTAGAACAGATCATCATCAGGACTGTCTGCAGTGTTGACACTAACATCAACATCCATATCAGTGATTTTGACTGCGTGGTCTTTCACGAGATCTGTGATTCCCTGCATAACGCTGGCATATTCATCTTTGTCCTTTGTTTCGGTAGAGATGATTGCTGCAGCAACTTGCACGTGGATCTTATCATCGATTCGTGTTCCCATGATCTTGATGTCCTCACCAATCTGGGGCCACTGTTTCTTCACCTTCTCAGTGTTCAGGAGTTGCTCTGACTCAAGAGTGATTAACTCAGTGGGTGATAGTGGAGCATAGCCAACACCGAAGCTAGTGTCATTGGCTCGTGGAACACCAGTTTCTAGATCAAAGTTTCCAACGAGGTCGGTACTACCGGCTCGTATCTTGTAATCAATGATGACGTCTGAGTTCACATCAAGGTGTGGGAGGTCTTTACTCAGCCACTCTCTTGTGTGCTCAACAGCGAACTTGCCAACTGGCACCTGTCGGGAATAATCCCTGTCTACAACATCAACTGCTCTTCCGCTCATCAAGATGTAAATCGGTTCAATGACATCACCGCCTCCGAATTTGGCGTTGGACTGTCCTCCGACAAGAAGAACCTTGTCAACGTTATGATGTTGAACCTGATCAAAAATCTCCATGTAGTATTCGCTTAAGCGAACTGATAGTTCCTCTGCGGCTTTGTCGCAAAGGGTGTCGGGGTGACCTTTCCCTTTTCTTTCAACAATCTCAACTGCGAGTTTGTCAACAGAAGGTCCGGCTCCACGCGTTACTTTCAAATGCATAATAATCGACTCGTCTTTTCCACCCGGCGCAGTGGTAAATGTATAAAAGAATTGTGTTAAGTGACGAAATAATACCCCTCGGTAATATAATGGGTAGATTCATATTCCCCAGTGGAATATTCATATATGATTCTCACGACCAAGGACCTAAAAGACCTCCGGCTTCGTTTTGGTCTAACTCAAGCAGAACTGGCGACTGAGATTGGAGTGACTCAGTCCTATATTGCCAGACTTGAGAAGGGGTCCATCGACCCCAAGTTATCCATTGTGAAGAAAATCGTGGACCTGCTCACAGGAAGAACTGGGAAGATCTGTTCTGAGATTATGAGCCCTGAGCCAGTGACCATAGCTGCTCGGGATGTTGTATCAACTGCGGTGTCTCTAATGCAAGAGAACAACTACTCACAGCTTCCAGTACTTCGTGGAACACAAGTAGTGGGGATCATAACAGAATGGGATATTATTCAAAACCTACAGCACAATCTTCATGAAATATCAGTTCAAGCTGTGATGAGTCCGAGTGGTGCAATCATGGTTGATGAGAACACATCTGTCGATGTCATCATTCCACTCTTCGAAAACTACCAAGCAGTTCTTGTCCAAAATCAAGGTCGGCTTCAAGGAATCATCACTCGGTCAGACCTTCTCAAGTTGATATGACGATGCAATGTTCTATTTTGCACATTTACTTAATATCTGCCCCCGCAGAATGTCTTATATGTTGTAAAAAGAAAAAGCAATTGGAATACAATGGTACACTACCTAGATACACTTGACGACCTTCGTGAGGGGCTCGACACCTTTGTCGAGAAGTGGGCAAACATACAACGGAAGTCAGTGAAGGCCATTCAAGCAGTTACTAATACAATTATGCAGGTTGAGCACTTGGATGGACCAGTAGGCAAGCTTGAAAGTTTTTCAAATATCCGTGAGAATGCTAGGGGGATTCTCCTTGTCAATCTCTATGACAAGCTTGTACCATCACTTGAGACCTCGATTAGAGAGTTCACCAAACTGATGCACATGTTTGAAAACCTCCGTCACACTTCTTCAAAGATACAAACCCTGACTGAAACTATGCGTGGAAATCTTCAGGAATCTCCTGATCTTGAAGACCTAGTTGGATTCCTCGATCTGATCATGATTAGCGTACGCGAGATCTTGAACATGTACGAATCAGAGTTCCTAGTGAAACTCACAATCTTCCGTGACTTTGAGGAAGGCGCAATCGAGATTGGCGTTGTCAGCAACTATTTGACGATCTGGGGCATCGAACCGAATATTGAGCACAATGCAAGAGACAAGTTGCTTAAGGATTTAGACGAGCATGTTGAGCTCTTGAGAGATGTCTTCGCAGGTAAGACCGGTCTCAGAATCCCTGACGCCTACAAGAAGATTCAGCTCTAATTATCAGACTCTTTGCCACTTCTCAGTTGTCTTCGCACAGTTTCAATTTCATCCATCTCAGCTTGGAGTTCTTGTCTCTGAACTTCAAAAACAAAATCGGAAATCTTTCCTTGCTCATATTCCCTCTGGTAGTAAGAGAGTTTCTCACGAAAGATTTCTTCTCTAATCTCAAGCATTTTCAATCTAGCTCGTCGCTCTGATACGACTCGTCGCAACTCATCCTCAAGAGTGAAAATCTCTTCCTCCAATTCTGACTTTAGAATAGTATAGATTGATGAGTCCACCTTTCCTTCTGTATACTGGTCTACAAGGTGCAAGAGTGCATACCTTGTGGCATCACGTTGAGAAGCAATTTCTTGTGCTGCGTCTTGTTCCTCTATGAGATTGAGTACTCTAGCAATGATTGGTGTTGTGATTCCTTGGAGAATGAGACTGATCAGAACCACTATGAAGATTATTGCGTTGATGCCATTACCTGTGTTCGCATCTGCGATACCTGCTATTGCAATAGCTCCAAGGGCCGCACTTGCTACTCCCTTCACACCTGCCCAACTGATGAAGAACCTCTCTTTCATGTTCATCTTTGCGTCTGTTAGAGTCACAAGAAACACAGATACAGGTCTAGCAATGAATATGACCAGAATTGCTACCAGCACTCCAACTCCGACGAATACGATATTGTCATCGACAAGGAACCATGCAAAATCCAATGTGAACCCTATGAAAGTGAAGATGGCCAATTCAAACACGAGTGAGAAATTCTTCATCACACCTCTCATCGATTTCTTGGGCAGAACCGCCATGCCGATTCTTCTAGAGTTAGCCATGAATATTCCTGCAAAGACAGCAGCTAATGCGCCTGGATGAAGTTCGATCGGTAATAAGGAAAAAACTTCTCCAATCCCATACGCCAAGATTGGAGTTGCAGCAGTGAAGATGGACGTGTTTGAACCTTCACCGAATGTAAGAATTAGTCTTCCCATTCCGTATGCTACACCTAAACCTAGTGCAACTCCCAGTCCCATACTTCCGGCAAACTGGCCTATGACAATCAACCAGTTCTGCTCGCCACTACTACCACTGACTAGGGGTAGAAATCCAGTGATGACTAGTATGACAGCGGTTGCATCGTTGAAAACTGCTTCTCCTTCTAGAATCGAGAAGAGTTTTCGTTTCACTCTTACACCTCCCGATTCAAGAACGGAGAATAGAGCTGCAGGATCTGTTGGAGACAGTATCGCACCAACTAGCAATGCAACAGTGAGAGGGATCACTCCAACGGGCGAAAAGATTGCAATTGTTCCTCCAGCTATAATCGACGTAAGAAACACTCCCAAAGTAGCTAACAGCATCACCGATCTAATTGATGACCTGGTTTCTCGGATGTTCATTGTCAGTCCTGCGTAGAACAAAACTGAGGCAAGTGTAAGTTGTGCGAGAAATTCAAGTGGAACATCAAGCGTTAGACCGAGCGCGTTAAACAAGAATTGCAAACCTACTCCAAGTACAATTAACGGAATCGGGTATGGGAAACTATACTCCTCAGCTAGTTTAGCAAGAATAGCACCTACAATAATAAAGACAACCGCTATGTAGAGTTCAAAACCGGTCGCCAATTACCACACCTCAAATGTCTGCGAGAATCTCTGCGCAATCTTTGATATAATCCGAGATGTGTTCCAACTCTGCAACAATCTTTCGCATCATGTAACATGTGAAGTCAGATTCACCACCTGTCTTTACAGAAATCTGTCGACAGATGACAATATTGTCCTCGTCGATTTGCCTCTCAAGTTTCACGATGAGGTCGAGTTCATCCTTTCCAGCTTCATTACTCTCGATTCGAACATCAATCAGCTTTTTCAGAACACCAAACTGTTCGCGTACGTGCTTAGATATAGTTGTGAACGAGTCCATGTAGATATCACTGAACGTTTCATCCCCCAACATATCTACCATTAGCAATACTTCTCCAAGTGATTGTTGGAGTTTGAACAGGAAAGAGACCGTAGCTTGTGCCATAATTCCTAAATCGTCACGGGGGAGCTTCTTTGAGAATTTGTATCTATCAATAGCCCCTTTGTATTGCTGGAATGCCTTCTTTCTCCTAGCTTCCCATTCCTCCGCATCCGCGTCATCACATGTTCCACATAGCTTCTGTTCTACAAACTGACTGATAGATTCTTGAATCTCTGTAATTTTCAAAAAATGCTCAAGAATCTCTGCACGACTCAACCAATTCTCACTCATTGGAAATCTCCTCCTCATGGGACGAAGCCTTAGTGGTAGGACGTCGCCAGGCGAGATCAATTTTGAAGTGGATGAAGTGTTTGCGAAGACCTACTTCAATTCCAGTCTCCACAGGCTCACCGATAGGTATTTTGATGATGCCTTCTCTTAGTGTAGGCATCGGAAGTTCTAGCTCACCATTCTCGCGCAGTTGGTCTGCGATGCTGGTTAGCAGATCCGCGAGATTGGCTAGAGTCTTCTCCTCCTCGAATTCATAATCTTCAATACGCATCTTGCATTCTCCTTTTTTATGCAGTGCAATTACTCGTGACTCTACTGTTCAATCCTTTTTAGAGTAACTCTTTGTCCAAAAACCCCAAAATCAACCGCCATGCTTAATTAGAAAACCAGAATCTTTTGTTCTGAAACATCTCAAAGGAAGTACATCCAATGGGTGAAGACAAAGAAGATTTCGTAGTGACTCCCTGGAAAGTTGAGGGGATTGTGGACTACGACCGTCTCATTGAGCAGTTCGGAACTGAGAGGATCACCGAAGAGCTGCGAGAGCGTATCTACAAAATTACCAAAGAAAAACACGTTCTGCTAGAACGAAACCTCTTTTTTTCACATAGAGACCTCGGCTGGATTCTGGATGAGTACGAGAAAAGAAACAAGTTTGTGCTTTACACAGGTAGGGGTCCAAGTGGTATCACTCACATTGGCCACCTTGTTCCATGGATGTTCACCAAATGGATGCAGGATAAATTTGACACTAGACTCTACTTCCAGATGACTAATGATGAGAAGTATTTCTTTGAGCCACATCTTAGTCTTGACGACATACGAAAATACACCCATGATAACACACTCGATCTACTAGCACTTGGGTTCGAACCTGAGAACACATACATCATCCAAGATATTGAGCACATTGATCTTCTCTATGAGATTGCAGTTGAGGTAGCAAGGAAGGTGACCTTCTCTACTGTGAAAGCTACATTTGGATTTGACAACAGCACGAACATTGGATCAATCTGGCATCCTGCTATACAAGCAGTTCCAGCGTTTCTACATTCATGGATATACGGAAAGAAGACTCCCTGTATCATTCCCTGTGCAATCGACCAAGACCCATTCTGGAGAGTGACACGTGATGTTGCAGAGAAGCTCGGATATTACAAACCCGCTAGTATACAATGTTCATTTGTCCCTGGTCTCAAAGAGGGCGGGAAGATGTCCTCATCCGAACCTATGTCCGCGGTCTTCACAACTGACACACCCAAGATGGTAAAGAAGAAGGTCATGGCTGCGTTCACAGGCGGCAGGACAACTGTGGAGGAGCAGAGGAAGCTCGGAGCTAACCCCGACATTTGTAGCGTTTACAAATACTACAATTTCATTTTCATCCCCGATGACAAGGACCTCGCTGATATCGAGAAGAAGTGTCGAGGTGGAGAGATTCTGTGTGGCGAGTGCAAGCAAATACTGGCTCCTATGATGATGGAGTTTCTTGAGAAACATCAGGCAGCTCGGGAAGAGGTCAAAGACCGAGTTCATGAGTTCTCAGCTGCACGTCTAAGGGATGAAGTACGCAGGTAGCCTGACAGATGCACATGTGACGAAGTCTTAAATGGCTACGCCGTGAATTGCCTTCAGATACACACTCCGGAGAGTTTGACAATGGGTTCAGAAGCAGAAGCAGCGGACATGTTCAAATGCCCTGTTTGCAATGGTAATGTGAAGACCGGACCCGACGACGTTGTTATTACTTGTACGTATTGTGGTAGCACTACAACCGACGAAGGAAAAGCAATTGGTGACCATTTGATGGAGACTGCAGTTGACGCAGATGAGCGGATACAAGGTTTCCAGGCATTCCTTGACAAGAACAAGGGCATGAACAAGTCCTTGGTGAAGGGTGCTCAGGTGGTCGAGAATCGTTTGATCTACGTGCCTATATGGACTTCGAAGGTCAAGGCGGATTCCTACTACAAAGGATACAAGACAGTCCAAGTTCCGGTTCAAAAGACTCGGACCGTTAGAGACTCTGATGGGAATTCACGAACTGAGACATACACTGACTACGAGACAGGATACGTGCCAGTTCAGGATGAACTTCACACAGATACTGATGAGCGTTTATTAGCCAGAAAGGGCGCTCGTTTCTACGGTTTAGAGGAATATCTTGAAACAGTGAAGCTAGAGAAGACTGTTCCATACGACTTTGAGAAGATCAAGGATCTCGAACCAGCTCTGCTCAATGCAGAGATTGGTCAAGAAGAATATGAGAAAGCAATCCATGGTCGAGTTGCTGACAATCATCGTGCTCAGGCATCAAGTGGCCTCACAGAGCTTTTCGATTGTCGGACCACAACCAATGTTCGAGGAACAACTTACCTCCAAGCACCCTTCTCACTAATCCGATACAAATTCGAAGGCGACCTCTATAAGGCTGCAATCGACGGGAATAGTGGAAAAGTGGTTCTTGGTGAGATTCCTATCACCCGCGGCCAACGCATCATGTGGACTTTAGTCGGTCTAATAGGTATCATCCTATCTGGAGTTGGCGGTGAGTTCCTATTCATGGGAATCCCAGTTGAAGATACAATGCAAATTGTTCTTGGAATCGCAGCTGCGATAATTGGTGTGATTATGACATTTGCAGGATTTAGGGTGCTGATAATGACTCAGCGCACCAAGAAGGGGTGATCGAGATGGCGAAATGTGCGTTTTGTGATGCAAATTTTGAAGCTGGTGCTGGTGATGTCCTTTTAGTCTGTCCGTACTGCGGTACAGCTCAGACAACTGAAGGTACAAAATTCAAGGATCACTACATGATCCGTGTACACTTCGATCAACATGAGGCCCAGACTACCCTGCTTGACTGGGTGTCGAAGCAACTTGGTGCTCCCGAAGATCTTCCAGTGACAGCTAAGTTCGTCAAGTACGAACAAATATGGTATCCATTCTGGATTAGCCGAGTAGATGCCCGGACTGATTATCATGGAATGGGACGCGATGCCACTTTTCATAATGAGTGGCCGCAGCGAAGAGGCGCGTACAAGCGTATTGACTTCTTCTGGAAACCCGAAGCAGGTGAGTTCACAAGAAGACACGAGATCAATATTGCTGGCGTGAAGAAGATCGATGAAGATGTTCGAAGTCATCCTATCCCGACTCGAGCAAAAGAATACTTCAGCCATGCTCATGCTGAGGAGTTTGATGGTAAAGTCCTTCATAGCAACCTCACTGAAGAGCAAGCAAGGAAGATGGCTCGTCAAATCGCTCATGATCGGCAGACTAACTTAGTTCTGCAAGAAGTGAGTAAGATTGAGTCCAGAAATGATGACATCGATGTGGGCGAAACATTCCTGATTCATGTCCCCGTGTGGGAACTTGTGTACAGGTATGGCAATAAGAAATACAAGGCATCGGTTTCAGCTCCCACCGGCTATGTGATTGAAAGTGAGTATCCTCGCTCAATGTCTTTCAGAGCAGGGGGAATTGGTATTGGTCTTGTCATGCTCCTCATCGGAGCAGGTCTGATAATACTAGCCTTGGCTGAAGTTCTCGGACTTCCCTTTGGACCACTGCTTGAAGGTGGAGGTCTCATTTCAGGTAGCCTGATGGCCATAATTGGTCTTGTCTTAATGTATAAAGGTGCTTCCAGCAAAGAAGCAAAAGAGGCTGTGTAGGTAACCCCTACACTCCCTTTCTTTCTTTTTTTTAGGATCTCACCAGTGGTCTTGAATTTTCTACTGTCTTGAAGACACCACCGAAGCTATCAAGGAGAGATTCTTCTTTGGTCCAGACACTAATGCCAGGTGTGAGCAAGGACTCCAGAACAGTAATTGCATTCTCTTTTGTATCAAGTATCATTTGGTCTGATTCAAGTGCAGCATTTACACCCGCACGAATAAGCCATGGTCCAAGAACATTGTTGCCACTGTTGCGAGCATAATGAAAGATTGTCACATGGGCTGATTCCCTTTGCTTGACCAAGTCCTCGTACGCTGAGAATCTGGCATGGTCTGCGAATACAGAAGTTTTCGAATCAAGAGTGATATTCTTGACTCCTTCCAGACTAACATCACGTTCGAAGCCTTGTTGAGATCTTTCGATTCTGAAATAGTCCACTTTGGGATCTCCTGGTTGAACAAGAACAGTGAAGGTTTCTCCATGAATTTCAGCCCTTCCAATTCTGAATGTTGATGTGACTGATTTATCGGTGAGCTCCATCAAACTTCGACTGATGTAAGCATCGATAACAGCTTTGTAAGCTCCCCTTGTTGGGACAAATCTTCTGCTATCAAGTCTGCCTAGTAATCCCACTGACATTAACCGAGCAACTTGGTCTAGTGAATAATCATAGTCGAGCAGTTTCCAGGCTGCTTCAGATGCAGGGATATCAAGTTCCGTAATCCGTTTTGCTACCCTACTAATCTCTGGGTCTGATATCATCTCCAATGAGCTGATATTAACAGGGGAACTGGCTGGTAATTGCCCTCCCAATTGGTAGAGCCCCCTGGGGGGTAGGCTGGCAGCTTCGACTTCAATAGCTATAGGGCTGACTGACAAGGCTATTGTCTGCAGCACCTCTACGAAATGTGATGGTTCCATTGCACGCGCATTAATTGGAACGGTGAATCTAAACAATTGTCGTCTCATTGACATGATTGCTTCTCTGTCCAGACCCATCCATGATTCAGGATGATCGAATATGGAGAGATACTCAGAAGGTTCCGTTGAGGCCAACACACCTGCCATCATAATAGGATATTTCTCAGCCTCTACAACTATACCGGGTGGACTGAATGCTGTTACATGACGACTTGATTCAGCTTGTCCAAGCTGCATCTGAGTCGTTCGAACTTGATCGAGTGCCATTGCCATACCCCTTATTGAAAGTAGACCCGTTATGTATAGGCAAGGACTTTGCTAAGTCCATTCTCCAACAAATTGTACCCTTTGGATGTACTCTGAGCGTGGTGAGGGAGGTATCCGAAAGTAACTGCATCTCGAAAGACATATAGTAGTGGCCTGCTTGGCGACGTTGAAGCACGGTGGGAGCGATGAACGAATCCTCTGAGAGAAGCACTATTGATAACAAACAAGCTTCCGACGAAGGTGATACAAAGATTCACACTTGGATAGGGAAGAATCGTGAAATCGTCATCGTCTTTGTTGCAGCAATTATTGTTACAGGGATATCTTGCGCATATTATCTTTCAACAATGTTGTCCTATACTAATCCGGGATTTACCTTAGATGACTCATGGATTCATCTTCAATATGCAAGGACAATTTACGAGGGGATTCCCTGGGAGTATTCTCCAGGTTTCCCAAGCACTGGTTCAACAAGTCCTCTCTGGTCAGTGATCCTATCTGTTCTGTTTTACTTTTCATCTGACCCTGTTGGATTAGCGTGGGGGGTCTATATCATTTCGATGTGCTTCTACATGGCCTCCTCTTTTGCTGTGGGTTTGATTGTCCGCGAATACACAGAGAGTGTTTCATGGAGCGTTCTGGCAATCATCGGTTTTGTAATAATTCCTCGAAACACGTGGTTGATGTTATCTGGAATGGAAACCCCCCTCTTCGTCTTCGTCCTACTTTTCTCAATAATCATCTTGGATAAGGTCGAAATGAAGTATGATCTAGTGCTAGGAGTGCTTGTTGGAATAGCTTACTTGTCGCGCCCTGAAGGAATTCTCATTGCATTCTGTTTACCAATCCGGTTCCTCATTCTTACACTCAAGGGAAAGGTCGATAGAAAACGTATAGTGACTCTGTTTGTGTCGGCAGCTTTGGCAGCTCTAGTTGCACTACCTTGGATCCTGCATTGTCTTAGTGTCACTGGACTACCTCTGCCAGATACATTCTATGCAAAAGTACACGTTCCATCAGAATCTGAAATCGAAGCTTGGAATTTCTGGTGGGGTTTGTTTGTTGGGCAGATGCCATTTCTCATAATAGGAGGATTCCTAGGCATCATCTTAGTTGTAAAAGGGAAACCATTTCCGTGGCTATTTCCAGTCATCCTTACAGTCATGTATAGATTGACTGTTCCGTACGCATCGCTGATTAACAACAATCGGTATTTAGTTCCAGTCTTTGACCTCTTCTTTGTAGCTGCCATAATCGCAACGGCTTGGATCCTGGAGATTCTACTTGTCAGGAAACTTCGATTAGTAGATACCAATGAAACAAAACTTGTTGCCATATCTGTCACGATGCTTCTTCTGGTTGTTCCTCTTCTGCCTCACTACTTCGGTCAAGCAACCTACTATGGGAAAGCTGCCAAAACAGTAAATGACTTGCACGTTAACATTGGAACTTGGTTTGATGAAAACACTCCTGAAGATTCTGTATTTGCTACCCATGATGCTGGGGCTGTCAGATTCATCTCCAATAGAACAATGATTGATCTAGCAGGTCTCGTTAGTCCGGATATTATCCATGGAAATATGACTGCAAGAGAAACGTTGTCATATCTACGGGCACAAGGGTGCAATTACTTTGTCTACTTTGATGCCCTCTTTGCATACTGGAAATTCTTCCTCACAAGTGTGGCATACGATATGGTCTATACAGTCACTATTCCTCCAGAAGTTCATGTTGGTGGAGGCCGACCAACTATGTCGGTTTATCAGATCTATTGGGAGTACACTAGCTATTGATCGGTCTGCCCTCACAAATCCTTAAATCATGGATTCCTGCTTCTTCGGCTTGGAGAAAGTAGGATGGTTGAATTACGGGACCAACTTGAGGATTATCTCAATCTTCTTGATTTGAAACATTACTGGAACGAAAAAGAGAGTCTGTTTGAACTAGTGTTTAGTGAGAGGAAGGATGAAAAACCTGCGAGTGAGTCAGCTGAAGATGATGAACTGGCATTCAAATACACAATTTTTGTGAAACCCGGAACAAAGTGGGTTCAGGTCTATACTGATGTCTATCCCCTAAGTAAGATTCCTGAAGAGAAGAAACCCGCTGTATTTCTGGATTTGCTTCGCTCCAACAGAAAATACGCCGAGGTATGTTTTGATTTTGATGAAGCTCGAAGATTCATCGGTACATCTCAAGAGATGATGGTTCAAGGATTGACCTTTGATGGTTTTAGAGAGGAGTTTCTAGCTGTTCCTTGGGCTGTCAAAAAATTCTGGACAGAGATTGCAAAGAATCATGGCTTGGAATAAAGTAAGCTTCAAAATGGTCAAGATAACACTTTGCGGATCCCACTCACCAAGTCAATGTACAATTTCATCGGGTCTTTAACATCCACAAAGCCACCGGTAAAGACTTCTCCCTTGCCTCCTCCTCTTCCTCCAAATTGCATCAGGGATTTTGAAATATACTCGGATGCGTCTTGCGACATTTCATTGACCCGAAGAATGACTTGCGACTTCCTACCAGGAGCAAATAGTAGAATTACTGTTGACCCAGTAGTAGACAGTTGATTTGCTAGAAGTCTTAGGGAACTTGCATCATATCCCGGTAGATATTCATGTCTGAAGCTGACCTCCATAAAATGCTCGACTGTTGCACCACTCGATAGTAAATGATTGGTCTTCTCAATTAACTTCTGTTTGTCGTCAACAGCTAATTTAGCTCGATCCAATACCGCCCCTAATTGCTCCATCTCAAATGGGTACGTATACTTTCTTCTTAGCGCCATGTTGTAGATAGATGAGACTATGTTTGCTGCATTCATTCCTGCAGTGAATTCAACACGTGTATTCTTATCATTCGTCTTCACATCTAGGACCTTGAAGAATCCAATGTCGCTTGTTCGAGTCACATGTATACCCGAACAGGCTGATCGGTCAAGTTCACCAACACTGACAACTCTGAGTTTGTTGTGTTTTTCTGTAAGCCCTTCACGACTCCTGACAGATGAATCAATACTACTAGAATCTACAAAATCACTTTTCACTGACAAGTCCTGTTCGATAATCATCATAACTTTATGCTCAGCTTCAAAAATCGTGTCAAGATCTATTGTGGCACCTACGAGCTCTACCGAACCATGTTTCCCATCAATCCAAAGTTCCCCGACCGTGATATCTTCATTCCAAGACTTAATGATCCATGCAAAGAGATGCTCTGCTGTGTGGTTCTCCATCATTGAAGAACGCCAGTCCATGTCGATCTCCAGCTGTGCTTTTGTTCCCTCAGCCAGATGACCATCAGTGATCAAGATAATATCACCTTCTTCACCAATTGTGTCGTAAATCGTAATCTTTTGATCGTCTACGAGTAGATGCCCTCTTTCGCCTGCCTGTCCTCCTCCCGCTGGTCGAATAACATTCTCATTGATATGAATGTAATATCGGTCGTCGAGTTTCTTTACAGATTTTATTGAGACCTCAAATTTGCTAATTCCGGGATCTGTCCAATATGGAGGGAGATTATTCATGGATTTTCACCAATACAAAGAGATTGACGTTTGTAGTGTTTGGATTTGATTTCAAAACTCTTTCCTCTCACTACACCGGTCCACGACGAATCTTCTTCATCAGCCGAAACCGATATAGCCGGAATTGATTGACCTACTGGTGCTCAGAATTGCAGTTAGAGGCATCAATCCATGTTCAAGTTTCTTAAGTCAGATCCGGTGAAGAAAGCAAAGAAACACATTGAAAAGGCACTCATCGAGATTGAGGAAGGGTACCCAGAATATGCTAGTGTGGAATATGAGAAGGCTGCTCGCAGATTCTTGGAAGTTGAACAAACAGATTTTGCAGTCAAGTACTTTCGAGAGGCCGCATATTATGCACTGGAGAAAAATGATCACAATCGATGTTCTGAGATGAAGATTGCTGCAGCTGAGTGTCTTCTCCAAGAGGGCCGATATGATGAAGCTGGAGGTCTCTATTCCGAGTCGTCTGATCATCTTCAACGCGAGAAGAGACCAAAGGATGCAAACCGTTCTTTGGGTGTAGCAATATCAGGTTACCTTGCAGCCAGAAATTTCAGTACTGCTACTAATCTGGTGAGGAAGGCTGAGAAGCGACTCAAGGAAACGCCATCAAAGAAGGATTCACTTTACTTACTAGCTGAATTGTGCGCGAAGATACTGTGTGAGGGTCTTGATATCGCAGCTAAAGAATTTGAGAAAGCTGCAAAGAGTGCAAAGTCGAATGAAATAGAACAACCCCTTATTGATTTTCTGATAACCTCAACAAGACTGGCAATTCAGACTGAGATCATTCTAGATTGGGCTGGAGCCCCTCAGGAGGAGGTTAATGTCAAAGAGCCGCTTGAGATAGAATTGAGGTACAAATGTCCCACTGAAGTTCAGATTGTGGATCATAGACTCCCTCTCTCAAACAGTGTCATCATTACAAAGGAACCCGAATATACTCAGACCCCTTCAAAAGAGGAATCATGGCTGCTTGAATTCAAACCGGTCCTCAGCGGTATGGGAAGTATTGGACCACTTACAGTCACTCTTGAAGGTGACAGAGTGCTGGTCAACAAACACAGCAACACTTTGGAATTCAGGATTGCTCGAGCTCCATCAGCAATTGCCTTGGACTTGAAGCCTGAACGAGTTTCATGCAACCTGGGTGAAGAAGCTGTATTGCAGGTGACCATCTTGAACGAGGGTGATGGACCTGCCGAGAATATCGAAGTGACAGTAGAACTCTCTGATGGTCTCGAGATGTCGCTAGGCATTGAAGAGAAACTGATTAATTTCTTGGGTAGTGGAGAGAATATACGCGTCCAAGCCTTTGTAAGGGCAGTTGGTCAGGGAGAAGAACTGGTCACAATCAAAGTGGTGGATGGACGTTCAGGTCAAGAAATTGTGAAGACATCAATGATAAGAGTAGGCTAGTCTTACTTCTTCTTTCGTTTCTTCTTCTCGATCTCTGATCTGATGCTGAGGCATGCAACCATGACCTGTTCGATGGTTTCTTCTTCCTTGAATTCGCGAAGCATATCTTCTGCATCGTCAAGATTGTTTCGCACAAGAGCTTCACTGAATGAGAGGAGTGTCTGAAGCCAGTCCCATCTTGTCTTCGCGATGATTTTCTTTGCTTTCTCTATCCGCTCTTTGGCTTTTTCCATCTTCTCGATTGTAGCAAAACCCATCGCTGCGAGGGATAAGTTGATCACAGCCCGTTCTGCATTGCCCTCATCCACTGCTTTGTCTGCGGCTTTATCGTAGAGATTTCCCATATTCTCGGCAGCAGTAAGGAAGTAATCCCGATTCCCGGTCTTGTGACAAGAGTATGCTGCCCAAAGATAGGCTTGAGCTGCAGTTTCTGTCATCCTCTCCAGAAGGGCCTCCTTGGCTGCGTTCTCATAGAGCGTCATCGCAGTGGAAAAGTCACTAACCTGTCGGTATTGAGTAGCGGCTTCGAGATATGCTGTTGCAGCAGCTTTGTGATCATCTTTCTCAACTCGATCCTCTGCATACATGTGATAGTACTCAGCGGCTTTCTTGGTCATCTCGAGTACTCTATCATGAAAACAACTTGCTGCATTTTTGAACTGGTTTGCTGCCTGATAGTAATTCTCAGTCTCGAGAAACTCATTGGCTAATCGTTCCCATTGAGCACATTCATCTTCCATGTTATCTCGACCTACACATACTTAGCCCAGACAGAGCCTTCTCTGAGCCCGAAAGGTTGTGTTTAAAGTGAATGTGCTCTACAAAAATGTAGCTCTGATGTAGAGTCCATGATTTATCGACACATTCTCATAAATCTATAGATGCGCGGCAAATGTCCCATAGCTCTCTATCAGGTCGACTCGTAAATTCTTAATTACTTCATACAGCTTAATAATTACAAAAGATTCTGAGCTTACGTGTAATTTAAATACAAGTTACACAAACATTTTACATTACGCTCCACAGGTATCGTGATAAGGGAGATGTATAAGAAACACATGTGAGAACTAGCCCTACTGGCTTTCCTGTTTCCCTAACTAGGAAATATTCCGTCGGGAACCCTCTTGTTCCCGACACCTCTTTCTATTTTCACATAGTGAGTTCGTCTAGTAATTCCTTTGCTCTTTCAACTTTGACGTTCTTCTCTTTGACCAGTTTCTCAGCTACGATATCGACTTGGTCACCACGTGCTCCTGCAGTAGCGGCAACATTTCGAGCATGAAGTGCCATGTGTCCTTTTTGAATTCCTTCGGAAGCCAATGCTCGAAGAGCTGCAAGATTCTGTGCGAGACCAACACTTGCTATGACATGACCCAGCTCTGTAGCAGTTTTAACTCCGAGGATCTTCACACTTGCTCTGGCTGCTGGATGCACTTTCGTTGCTCCGCCGACCAGTCCCACTGCCATAGGTATCTCAATGCTTCCAACAAGATGACCCTCCGGGGACTTTTCGTATTTTGTTAGGGGGCTATAGCCATTCATAGCAGCATAGCTATGTGCTCCTGCTTCGATCGCTCTGAAGTCATTTCCAGTTGCAATAACAACTGAATCGATTCCATTCATGATTCCCTTATTGTGCGTAGCACATCGATATGGGTCTGCTTCAGCAAAAGCCCAAGCTGCAATTATGTCATTGACGACTTCTTCGCCACCAAGCATATCTCTATCAAAGATAGCACGAACACGGACCAGTCTAAACTCAGCTAAGTTTGAAAGGATTCGTAGAATAACCCGTCCACCAGAGAGCTTCTCAATTCTTGGTGCGAGAGCCTCCGCCATGGTGTTAACTGCATTAGCTCCCATAGCATCTCGCGTATCGACAATAAGCTCGGTAATTAACATGACACCAACTTTCGTGTCGAAAATTCTGATTCGAATGTCTTTGGCTCCTCCTCCGAATCGAACGAGGATGGGGTCTTGCTCGTTGGCAAAAGCAAGTAGTTCATCTTTGGCTTCCATTATCTTTGTCTTCGCACTTTCAGGTTGGAGAACATCAACAACTTGGATTTGTGCAATCATATTTGGTCCTGTATCAGTAGCAGTGAACCCTCCATGGTCTCTCGTCATCCTAGCTGAATTACTAGCTGCTGCAACCACTGAGGGTTCTTCAATGGCCATAGGGACAAGGTAATCCTTCTCATTGACTTGAAAATTCGTGGCAATTCCAAGTGGGATGGTCATCGATCCAACAACATTCTCAATCATGTGGTCAAGTATTTCCATATCCACTTCCCCAGGGTTCACTAATGGACCTAAGTCCTCATCACTAAGTCCTGTCACTTCTTTGAGCTTCTTCACCCGTTCCTCTCTAGAGAGTTTGTAAAAGCCTGAAATCCTCGAATCATCAACCATCTCTAAAACCTCGATACGTAAATACATCACATCTGAGTTTCCATAAAAGTTCGACCATAGGGTTTAAGACTCAAATAACAGAGGATGCTGAGTAGTTGAGCAAGATGAGTTCAGATCGAGATTTCAGTGATATCATCACCGGCTTAGCAAAGAAACGCGGGTTCTTTTGGGGCCCATCTCCTGAGATATATGGAGGTAGCTCTGGATTTTATGACTTAGGTCCTTTAGGTAAGCTGCTTAAGAACAGACTCGAGAATCAGATTCGTTCGGCTTTTGTGCGTGCCAATTTTTGGGAGGTCGAATGTCCTACAGTCAGTCCAGCAGAAGTCTGGAAAGCATCGGGTCATCTTGATGGCTTTATCGACTCTGTCACTCAATGTACAAAGTGTGGTCAGGTCTATCGTGCTGACAATCTCATTGAAGAAAAAGCACCCGACACAAACATAGCCGGTCAGTCGGTTGAAGAGCTTAGCGAGACAATTAAGAAGATTGGACTTGTATGTCCATCCTGTAAAGGTGCCCTAGGTCCAGTCGAAACCTACAATCTGATGATGAAAACTCGGTTGGGTTTAGATCAAGAAGCTTATTTGAGGCCTGAGACTGCAACGTCAACCTATCTCTTGTTCAAGCGATTTCTCACCTTCTTCCGCGACAAGCTTCCAGCATCAGTCTTTCAAATTGGTAAAGCATATCGAAACGAGATTTCCCCGCGACAGGGTATGCTACGACTGAGAGAATTCACCCAGACTGAAGGTCAGATATTCCTCCTTGAGAAGGATGAGATGGATTGGCCACAGTTTGAGGATATCAAGAGTGAGAAACTTCCGCTTGTGACATATCTAGCTCAGGAGGCCGGCAATCTAAAACCGGTCAAGACAACAATGTCTGCTGCAATTAAGAAAGGATACTTCCAGAAACCCGCCTATGCATGGTGCGTTCACTTAGCCTACACAATTTTCCGCCAGATGGGCTTCTCTGAGAAGAAGATGCGTTTGCGCCAGCATCTCCCAACTGAGAGGGCTCATTACGCAGCAGATGCATGGGATGTAGAAATTCATACGGATAGCTTTGGTTGGGTCGAGTGTTGTGGTGTCCATGACAGAGGTAACTATGATCTTACTCGTCACCAGGAGTTTTCCAAGGAGAAACTACATGTCAAAGTTGACAAGAAACCTGTAGTACCCGAAGTGCTCGAGATAGCTTTTGGCATCGAGAGACCCCTGTTC
>JAGXOC010000046.1 GCA_019894665.1 Candidatus Thorarchaeota archaeon | reverse complement strand
ATAACACAAAAAATGGAAGTTGCTGTGGGGGTCTCTTTTGCCCTCTCAATGAGTATTGCAGTCTTTCTGATGTACTACATTCCTCCATACCGTGTACCTCAGATTTGGGGCTACCTGATTGGTGATATCCTGTTACTCAACAATCTTGATGTCATTATGTTAGCGAGCACTGCAGCTCTGCTAGGATTCATCACTTTGATATTCAACAAGGAGTTTGTCTACGTCAGTGTTGACATGGAGGGCTCACTCGCACATGGGATGAATGCACGTGCGTATCATTATCTGATGCTCATTGTGTCAGCTCTTGCTATTGCCCTTGCTACAAAAGCAGTTGGTGCTATACTTGTCTATGCGATAATGGTCGCTCCTGCTGCAGCATCCAACGAGCTTGTGAAATCTGTTCGTGGAATTATTTTCTCTGTGTTCATTATAGCTCTTGTAGCAGAACTGGTGGGTATAGCAACGTCGTTTGTAATCTTCGTTTCGCCAAGTGCAATTGCAGGAATATTGGCTGCACTCTCATATCTACTAGCTCTCCAAATTAAAAGAGTGCGTGAGAGAGTTCATGTCGAGCTCGATGATGTAGAGTCAAAGCCTGGAGATGTAGAGGAAGTTTTTCAACAAACAACCCCCCATGAACACAAAGAAGGGCATGAACATTAACCCAGCTATCTTAAATCGCGGTTTCACACCCTTTAGCTGGGGTCGTAAATGAGTAGCTTTCGCGCATACTTGAGTATCATTTTGGTACTCGTTTTATTTTCTAGCTCGAGTTGGATTACACATCACGGATTAGCGTGGGGCGTAGAGGACGGAGACCGATTCGACTGTCGGTATGTTTAAGAGTGAAACGCAAAACCTCGGTTTCCAAGGTCGGTGTGAAGAACAGTGAGTGATGAGACCCCCGAACGAAGCGAAATGGTACGCTCCTCAATTATTACAATACTACTCACCGTAGTGTTTTTTGTAATAGGACTAGCTTTTTGGGTTTGGTCTTCACCAGGAGTCATTGAATCAAGCCCCGTCGGCGCATTAAACGCACTGAACCCTGCTGTTACTGTCCTTATCGAAGTTCTAGTAATGGTAATGGCTTTCGTTTTCCTTTCAGTGACAGCTATCAACCTGAAACTAATGCTAACTAGCCTTAGAGCTGGTTGGACTGAGGTCATCGCCATTCTCATAGTCATAGCAATTGTGACATCAGCAATGTTTGATCTTTTTGTTGGTGCGGCAACCGTAGTTATCTCTCTTGGTTTCGTAGTCTATCTCTACCTGCTTCAGGAGTAAGGATTTCTTTTCCTGCAAAGAGCATTAAGACCCTGCCGAGTACACGTGTGCACCAGAAGCTTTATGAGCGTAGGTCTGGGTTTTCGGATTAGAGCCTAGTGGCATGAATGCCCAGGGCTTGTAGCAAAGGAGTCTTTGTAACTCTTCGGAATTGTTGGATTGTATATCCTTGGAAAAGTTCCGACTTCCGTAGTGTTCTGACGACTGCTTGGAGGAATACACTGTGTTTGGGATCTCTGGCGCTGGATATGATACGAGTACCAGCATCTTCAGTCCTGATGGACGAATATTCGCTGCTGAGTATGCTAAGAAAGCAGTTGAACAAGGTGCTATATCAATAGGAATTCTTGTCGAGGAAGGAGTCGTTCTTCTTGCAGAGAAGAAGGTTCAACCATTGCAAGAGCCTGATAGTGTAGAGAAAATATCAAAGATAGATGAACACGTTGGTGTTGCCACATCTGGTTTGATGGCTGATGCCCGAAAGCTAATAGCAGAAGCAAGAGTCAAAGCACAGTCATACTGGTTGACTTACGAAGAAGCTGTACCTGCAGAGGCTCTGGCTGAGCATATCTGCGACCTTAAGGCCCAATTCACTCAAGGAGGCGGTGCAAGACCATACGGTGTTGCTATGATAATTGGCTCTGTTGACCATGATGGAGCGCCCAGACTATACGTCACAGACCCTGTTGGCACATATTGGGGCTTTTTGGCTTCAATCATTGGAAGGGGTGCTGCACAAGCTGGTGAGTATCTTGAGAAGAGATACAATCGAAAAATGAGCCTGAACGATGCTATTGAGCTTGCTATTGGTTCACTTCGTGAATCCAGTGAGAAGGACTTGACTGTGGAAACTGTTGAGATTGCCAAGATTTCAGTAAAAACTCGTACATTCGAAAAATTATCGAGTTCCGAGATTAAGGGCTTCCTTCAACCTACCAAGCCCAAAAAAGAATAGGAGTTGACCTACAAATGATGGGTGGAGGATCAGGAAAGAAGACAGGTGACACATGGATTGAGCTTGACGCAGTAGTCATTGGATTAAAAAAGGGTCATCTTCGATTCGAGCTGTTCGTAGATCCGAAACTTGCATTTGATTACAGACGTGGTGAAGACATTCCTCTTGAAGACATTCTAAAATCATACGATGTCTACGAGGATGCAAAACGAGGTGAACGTGCTACTGACAGCCTCGTGAAAGATGCGTTTGGAACTGATGAAGTCTTTGAAATTGCCCCAGAGATTATCAAACGAGGTGAATTCAAATTAACACATGAACAGAGAGAGCAACTTGTTGAAGAGAAGACAGAGACCATTATTGATCATCTCGCCAAACGTGCCATGAATCCTCAAACCGGTCATCCTCATCCACCCGACAGAATTCGACAGGCTATGGAAGAAGCAAAGGTTGTTGTTAATCCATTCATTAGTGTGGATGAACAGATTCCTATTGTTGTGAAGGCACTCCGTGTGATAATTCCTATCTCCTTTGAGAGTGTGAAACTACAGATCACCTTACCAGCCTCTTTCTCTGGAAAAGGATACAACATGGTAGCAGAAGCGGGTGTAATCAAATCTCAATCATGGGGTCAAGATGGCTCTTGGACTGGGCTTGTTGAGCTTCCTGCACAGAAAAGACAAGAACTCTACGATGAACTCAATAAACTGACGAAGGGGCAAATTAGAATCGAAGTCGTCAGATGAGTATGAATGAACGATAAACAATAGAAAATCATAATTATTACAAAATGAGGGAATAAATAATTGGCAGTATATTTCCAGAAACGAGAAGTAGTTGTCCCTGGTCAGTTACTTGCAGAGGGTAGGTATAGAGCCTCCTTCGGCACATATGATGAGGAAGGCAAGATTTTCTCCTCACTCGTGGGTTTAGCAGAACTCAGAGGAAACACAGTAAAAGTGGTTGCTCTTGAGGGTGCTTACATCCCGAAGGAAGGAGATTTAGTAATTGGAACAATAAACATAGTGGCAGGCAATAATTGGAAGGTAAACATAGGTGGCCCATATGGTGCATCTCTCCATGCGAATAATGCGTTAAGGAGGCCCTATTCCGAAGACATCTCTGAGTACATGGATATTGGAGATGTAATCGCTGCAGAAGTAATTGCTTTTGACAGAGGTAGTGGTCCATTCCTCGGAATGAAGGGACGCGACCTTAGGGTGCTCCAAGGTGGGATGATTCTAGAGGTGAGCCCTGCTAAAATTCCACGAATAATTGGTAGAAGAGGGTCTATGATCAACATGATCCAAGATCACTTGAATATCGAAACTATGGTGGCCCAAAATGGCCGTATTTGGATACGTGCTCCCAGCACGGAAATTCTGAGGCTTGCGATTAAGGCCTTTAGGACCATCGAAGACCAAGCACATACATCCAAACTCACAGACCGGATAAGTGAGATGCTTGCTGAAGAGATGGCCACTATCAAGGGCAGCAGTAAGCCAGAGGAAGAAGTTGGTCCGGAAGAAGTCAGTGTTCCAGATGATAGTTCAGAAGTTGAATCTGAACCGGAACCTGAACTGAAACCCGAGCCTGATGCCACGACAGAAGCTGAGGAAGAAAAACCAGTAGAGGTCGAGGCTGACGCTGAAGTAAAAGAAGAAGATGAGAAACAGACAGAGGAAGTGAGTGAAGAATGAGTCCTGAAGTAAAGCCCGATTTTCTGATTAGTCCTGAGGGCTTAAGGATAGATGGTCGAAGACCTGATGAAATGCGACCAATTGAGCTAAAGGTTGGTGTACTCAAACAAGCTGATGGCTCAGCATCAATCCGTCAAGGAAAGACCTACATCATCGCTGGTGTTTATGGTCCAAGGGAGCTACATCCTAGACACTTGACATTAAACGATAGAGCATATCTACGAGTTGAATATCGAATGGCTACATTTTCTGTACCTGACAGAAAGAGACCTGCTCCATCTCGTAGAGAGAGGGAGATTTCCATGGTCATAGCTAACGCTTTGAAGCCTGCGCTATTTCTCCAGGAGTTTCCGAAATCAGTAGTGGACATTTTCATTACGGTGATACAAGCCGACGGTGGTACTCGCTGTGCCGCAATTAATGCTGCTTCACTAGCACTTGCCGACGCAGGAATTCCGATGAGGAGCTTGATACCTGCTGTAGCTGTTGGCAAAGCTGATGGCAAACTCCTTGTAGATCTGGGTGATGAGGAAGATAAGTATGGTCAGGGTGACGTACCAATGGCAATTATCCCTCAAACAGAGGAGATTACACTCCTCCAACAAGACGGGTCGTTCACTCGTGAAGAGCTCAATGAAGCAATGCAAATGGGCATAACCTCCTGCAAGTATCTTCATGAACTACAAAAAGAGGCTCTTCGACGATCATATGTCAAGAAGACCCCTGATAACGGTGATGAAGATGATGATGATGATGGTTCCTACGAAGACGATTTGGAAACAGATCTTGGCGAAGCAGAACTGATGGAGGACTGAGCAGAATGGGTGATTTTAGTACTGATACAATTAGTCATATTGACCGAGAGTTCATTTCAGACCTTCTTCGGAAGGGTGAGCGACTAGACGGTAGAGCATTCAACGAATACCGCGAGGTTGAGATTGAAGCAAATGTAGTGCCTGCAAAGGCTGAAGGTTCAGCTCTTGTTAGACTCGGCGACACCTCCGTAGTCGCTGGTGTGAAGGTTCTCGTTGGAGAACCCTATCCAGATTCTCCTGACGAGGGAGTTACCATGGTCACTGCTGAAATGTCTCCAATTGCATCCCCACTTTTCGAGCTTGGACCCCCAAAGGAACCCGCCATAGAACTTGCCCGGGTTGTCGATCGAGGTGTACGAGAGTCTGGAACCGTGGATACCAAGAAGCTTTGCATAGAAGAAGGCAAGAAAGTATACATGGTATTTGCAGATGTATATCCTATGGAGTACGATGGTAACCTCATCGATGCAGCATCCATCGCTGTCAATACAGCTCTACTCACAACAAAGTATCCTGAGAAGAAATGGGAAAATGGTAAGGTTGTAGATACAGGTGAAATATTGTCTCTACCAATAAACAATGTTGCCATTGAGCACACAATAGCGAAGATTGATGAAAATCTAATCATCGATACAATACTCAAAGAAGAGTTCGTCCAAGACTGCAGATTGACAATGGCCATTGATAGGGATAGCAAATTCACAGCCATGCAGAAGGGTGGCGGACCCGGTCCAATGTCACTTGAGCTTGTAGACAAGGCCATGGAAATGGCTCTAGAAGCAACCAAGGACATCCAAAAAACAATCGAAGAAGCTGTAAAAACAGTAGGATAAACACAAACTAGGTGGTTAGACATAGGTCCTAATCATCTACTTTCTGTTTAATGAAACGCAACACAACGTAAGCCTAATAAGAGAAACTGCTGGGCGACTGATAGGTTCCACAGCTTAACTTCGCTTCATGTACGAGTGAAGTAAATGTAGCAAGGAGATCAGAAAATGGGACGAACTAAGAAGGTTGGTAGCACCGGTAGATTCGGAGTTAGATATGGTGCTAAGCTACGCCGCAGAGTCCTTGATATTGACAACCGGAGAAAGGAACCAACCCGTTGTCCGTCGTGTGCTACTAAAGCACTGAAAAGGAAAGCCGTAGGACTGTGGAAATGTAGTAAATGTGATCTGCTATTTGCTGGTGGGGCATACGTTCCTTTTACTGATGCTGGAAAGGCTGCCAATAGAGCTATTGCTCAACGAGTTTCGGGAGACTTTCTTGCACTTCGGGATGATGAAGACATCGAAGATGCTGTTGATTTCCTCCCAAATGTTGAGAAAGTGGAAGTCATCATTGATGCAGAAACAGTCACTGTTGAGGATACGGAAGCTCCTACCGAAGAAGAGTGATTTCAGGCCGAATTATCTTGCCTAGCTTACTTATTACAACCTCACGGAAGACCTCCAATCGAGTGCGTTCTTTTGCACGTGATTTATGGACAGTACTTCCTGGAACTGAGAGATTCAATCGTGGGGGAATGGGGCTTACTGAACTTGCAGCCCGAGTTGGACAATCTGGTGCGAACGCAGCTCTAGTAATATCAATGTGGAAAGGTAATCCCAGCCTGCTTATTTTCACAACTTCCACCGGAAATGAAGTCGTCACAATAAAGATGGAGAGTGCTAAACTCAAACGTGAGGTCAATCCAACCACGAATACACGATTTATTGGAAACGCGGGAGTCTTCATAAAATCTGGCAGTAGTGACATAACAAGAGAGCTTGGAGAAATATTGGCTTCATTTCTCAATATCGAAATGCTGGAGATCGCACAGCCGGAGGATGTACAGGTCGAAAAGAATTGGTCACTGATTTGGCTAGAAGACATGCCTTCTGGAAAGATTCTTTGGACGCATTATCACTCTAGAACAGGAGTTGAAATCGGTCCGAGAATCAGAGTAGTATCAATCCGGAGAAAAGAGTAGGATGAGTTCAAATATTGTTGCTGGAAAATCAGTGATTGAGATTCCACTTGAGTCCCAAAAGACTGCAGAAATACTACTTGCCGCTCTTACACCTGAAACTAAATCGGGCCCCTCAGATAGGGCTACTACGCAGGTGTCGTTGCGAGATACTGTTCTGATTATTGAAGTTGAGGCTGCAGATATAACCGCATTACGGGCCGCAATGAACTCGTACATTGCTTGGGTTTCCGCTTGTATCAAATCGATTGAGCAAGTTGACTGATGCAGACCAATCAAAACGCTTAAGTCCCAACTCATAGGGCGCAGTCTGAAACGAGCCTTTTGTGAAGACAGGAGAGCATCATTTATGGCGCAGAACATACCCCCGGAATTGGAGCAAGATCTTCGAAAGTTCGAAAATCTGAGACGTCAGCAAGAAGCATTCACTAACATGGTTGAGACCTATAAGGAACGGGTCAAGCAACTAAATGAAACACTTGAAAATCTAACAAAGCAACCTGATGACACAATCACCTACAAGGCTGTGGGACAGGTTATGTTCAGAGTTGAAAAACCTGCTATGGTTGAAGAGCTTGATACTGAGGTAAAAGGTCTTGAGAAAAGCATAGTACAGGCTGAGAAAAAGCTCGAGACTCTCAATCCAGACCTCGAAGAACTTCAAAAGTCCATACAGCTTGAACTCTCAACTCGAAATCTGCGTCTCCAGTGAGAACGATGAGTCCTACACTAAGTATCGGACTTCCTGAGATTTCTGAGGAAGTCATGGAAAAACTAGCAGAAGAGTGTGAAGCACAAGTTAGCAAGTTTATTCTGAGTAAGATTCCAGAGAAGAGTATTGATACTTTGTTCGTTAGCTGTACTTTGGAACTAGTGGATAGTCAGCTAGACTTAGATGTCCAGCTTGAGATAAGCCAACTGTTCGATACTGGCCATTCCCTTGATAATCTGTTACAAGAAGCAACAGATTATGGAGTCGAGTGGCTAGAAAATCAGCTGACGGAGATGAAGAAAAAGTGAGTTTAGAACATCTTCTGAAAGACTCTAAGAACCCCCTCATTCTTGGACATCAGAATGCCGACCCTGATGCTGTTTGTTCGATGATCGCTTTTGCAAGACTCTACAAGACACTCAATCCTGACGGTACACCCCAACTAGCGGCAGACGACACCAGTCGTCTTTCGAATCAGGTTTTACGCATATTCGAGCCTGAGATGAAGGTTTCAAGAACTCCAGAATCGGGTCATGACCTGCTAATTCTTCTTGATACGAACAGTAGATTCCAGCTGGGACCCACATTACAAAATATAACCGAGAATCCCAGTAAGACCATAGTTATTGATCATCACGAACCAAATCCTAAGATTGACCAGATTGCAGAACACCAGATTGTGCGTGAAGACAAATCGTCTACATGCGAGATCATGGTGAAGATCTATTCTGACTTGGGTGTTAAGATTGATGCCAACACTGCTAACCTGTTGTTAACTGGTATGATTTTTGACACTCGTCGCTTCTTCTATGCCGACTCGGAAACATTAGCAGCAGCTATTGAACTCATTGAAGCTGGTGCTGAGTATGAAAAATGTGTGAGATCTTTGTTAATCAGGCCTGATAGATCCGAAAGAATTGCCCGTCTAAAAGCAGCAGGAAGGGTGAAAGTACATCTTATTGGTGATTGGATTTTAGCCACCTCAAAGATTAATGCATATGAAGCAAGTGCGTGTCGAGGACTGATTGACCTGGGTGCTGATGTGGCTATCGTCGGTGGAAGTCCCGCTAAGGATATTGTACGATTCAGCTCACGTAGCACAAGAGACTTCTTTGAAAAGACAGGAGTCAGTCTCGGATCTGATGTAATGGAACAGCTCGGTCAAATTATCGAGGGTGAAGGCGGGGGTCACGCAAATGCAGCCGGAGCCAATGGAAAGAAGAACTTCGAGAAGGCAATGAGTCGTTCGGTAGAGCTCATTAAGGGGGCCGTTGAAGAAAAAACCAGCTCGGACGGGAGTTCAACATAGGAGGTCGCTTGATGTGCCCCTGATAGAGTTCGCAGATTTCAGCTTCAAGTATCTGGGAGCTGACTCTCTAGCTCTCAGAAAGGTGGATCTCAATATTGAGGAGGGTGAATATGTTGTTCTCACAGGACCTAGCGGTTGTGGTAAGACAACCCTGTGTAGAGCTATCAATGGTCTGGTTCCCCAATTTCATCGCGGTTATATTGCTGGAAATGTCATAGTTGATGGGAAGAACACTCGAGAACACAATGTTGCTGAACTTGCTCCAATTGCGGGATTAGTGTTTCAACAACCAGAGAATCAACTAGTGACATTGAATGTGGAGCGTGAGATTGCTTTCGGTCCTGAGAATCTAGGTGTTGAACGGAAAGAAATACGTCGAAGAGTCGAGGAACTCATAGACATGTTGGATCTTGAACATCTGCGGGAGAAACATCCCCATGAAATGTCTGGAGGGGAACAACAGCGGGTGGCTATGGCTGCAACACTGGCTCTTAAACCCAAAGTGCTTGTTGCAGATGAACCTACATCTAACCTAGATCCACAAAGTGCTGTAACAATACTTGACTTGATTGCAGATTTGAACAGACGTGACATGACCGTTGTTCTTGTTGAGCATCGATTAGATCTGGTATCAAAGGATGCGTCTCGTGTTGTACTGATGGACAAGGGTTCGATCGTGGCTGATGGTGAACCACGAGAAGTGCTATCCATGGACCTTTGTCAAGAGATTGGTGTAGGAATTCCCAAAGCAACACAGATCTACAAACGACTGAAACAGCGAGGTTTCAACCTCGATAAAGTGCCACTCACTGGTGCAGAACTGGCAACCCTTGTTCAGGAGGTCAAACAGAGATGATATTCCTGGAAAATGTACACTTTGCCTACGATGGTCTGTACACGGCATTACGTGGAGTATCTCTCCAAATCGATGAAGGTGAACTAATCGCAATAGTGGGAAGTAATGGTGCAGGAAAAACAACACTTGTGAAGCATCTCAATGGGTTGCTTCGTCCAGACTTGGGTCGAGTGATACTCGATGGTGTCGACACGAAGCATAACTCTGTCGCAGAATTAGCTCGTGAGATTGGACTTGTGATGCAAAACCCTGACCACCAACTCTTCCTAGACAGTGTAGAGCGAGAGGTCCTATTCGGTCTTGAGAATTTGGGATATTCAAAAGTAGAAGCTAAAGAGCGGTGCGAACGGACACTAAACAATCTTGGTCTTGAGGGACTCTCAGAACGATCACCCTTCACACTATCAGGAGGAGAACGAAAGCGAGTCGCGCTTGCCTCAGTCCTAGCCACCGAACCAAGAGTCCTTTCCTTGGATGAACCGACAATTGGTCAAGATGCAAGGCAAAAGGAAAATCTCGCAAAAATGCTCGGTGAACTGAATAAGAAAGGCAAAGCAGTGATTGTGGTCACTCACGACATCGAGTTTGTGATTGAAAATTTCCCACGCACTGTTGCTATGGCTGATGGCAGAATAGTTGCAGATGGTCCTACAAACTCTGTATTGAGTAATAATGAAGTGCTGGAGAGATGCTCTCTTACAAGGCCACAGCTAACAGAAGCCGCCCGATGTCTTCACAACGTTTTCCCTGAAGTACCTGAGAGGCTCACGTTGATTGATGATCTGGAAGCTGTCGTGGTGAAAATTTTGGGAGGTGGATGAGATGTCGTTCCTTGAGGTTTTCCAATATACTCGCCAAGACTCTGTTATCCACAAGTTAGACCCCCGAGCAAAACTGTTCATGTCTATTGTCCTAGCCGTGGTAGCATTGATGTTTCTTGCGATTATTCCTTTACTAATCATATTCTGCTGCCTAGTTCCAATTATTGGTGCTGCCAAGTCACTTCGTCGTTGGTCTCGAAGTATGAGAGGTCTTTCTATTTTGCTCATCTTCATTATCATTTTCAATACATTGCTATCCACACAACCCAATCCATTCTCTCACTCGTTAGCACTAACACTTAGACTTGTGGCGTTAATGACTTCATTCTCTGTATTCTTTCTGACAGTTCATCCTGATGAGTTGTCGCAAGCATTGATCCAAATGCGTGTTAGATTTGAGTTCGCATTTGCAATGAGTATGGCAATGAGGTATGTCCCAACGCTTGGACAGGAAGCCTATGCCATAATGGATGCTCAAAAAGCCCGAGGAGTGGAGCTCGACAAAGGAAACCTGCTCAAACGGATTCGTAACATAGTCCCTATCATTGTCCCGCTGATAATTGTATCAATCCGACGCGCTTTATCGATAGCTGAGAGTATGGAGTCTAGAGGGTTCGGTGCAAACGCGACACGGACTTACATGAATGTTCTAAAATTCAGGAAACGTGACTGGGCTGTTGTCACTGTTTCATTGCTTGTACTAGTCTTTGTGGTATATGTACGCATATTCGTTCCATTACCCACTTGGATGCTCTGGCAGCTACCCATCTAGATTACAATCTTGATTCAGCGATTCGCAATATCCTACGATGATTTATACGCATGCTGTGGTTACTATTTCTCACAATCGGTAGGTGAAGCTTCAGTGGCCGCGAAATTACCAAAGAGGAAATTATACACAGTTAAGGATCTCATGAATGATTTGAAGAAGTTAGATGCCACTCCGAGTGTTCTCTATAATGTGGGGTCTGAGCTTGTATATCGTGAATTAGATTGGTGTAGTAAAACCCTCGGTGATGACCATCTTGTGACACAAAACTTGGTGGTACTGATGGAGTTCATGCAGCATGATTATGAGAATCAATTGGTCACTGGTGAACTCTGGAGAGTGAAGGACACCCCAAAATCTGCACTCACTTCCTTCATGCATGAGAAACCTGAGGAATTCCTGAATCATTGTATTGGAATTCTAAGTGTGCAGATACAAGAGGTCCTCAAGAAGGCTGATGAGTCACGACGTCTGGAGAAGAAGCAATACAAAAAACTAGAGAAACAAGTGCGCTCCGAGATAAAAGCAGACAAGAAAAACCCCGATCTCTGGAACAAACTACGTCTTCTTCTATGGGTTCTCGGGAAATATAATGAGTCGAGTGAGGCTTTCAAAACCGCAAAAGAGCTTGGTTGGTCCATTGATAGTAGCACTCTAGTTGCAATTTAGGCGACTGTCTGTTTTCAAAGACTAACTTAGAAACCTAGAACCCAATTGGTTCAATTGGTCGTAGAAACGACTGGAACTCTATTGCTCTACCTTCTGGATCTTGAGCAAAGAACTGGTATATCTGGTACTTCTCGAATATTGTGGGCTTAGAGGTAGCGATATGGCTTAGCATATCATACATTGCATCAACATCCTCTTTCGTCGGATAAAAGAATGTAATCATCCCATCCACCTCGGGAGTTTCACGATGACAGAATCCTAAGAGAAGGTTTCCGTGACTAAGAATTACACAATCCTCTTCCTCCAACCACACATGCATCCCAACTTCGCTTACATAGAATTCAACAATCTCTTGGAGCAGCGTAGTTCTAAAGAACACAATTCCTGCCAATCCACTCACCAAGAGCAACTGCAACAAGGTTCCTGATATGTTTTGGGAGATTATCCATTTTACGCTCAATGTCTCAAAACCGCATGATGTGCTTCGGTTTTAAGCTGTCTACATAGTATATCTTGTAGATTTCAAAACCATTGATTTCCCGCATATAGATATCCTTTCCAAACAACGATACATCACTGAAAAGATGCTGGCGGATTGAAAGAAATGTCGATACGAATCGGAAGAACTCCCAGAAGCACATTTGCGATAATAAGTACGCTAATCTGCGATGGACCCATGTGTCCGAAGGAACTCAGCGTCAAACTAGACATGGCACCTCGCACAGTGAGTTTTGCTCTAAAGAAATTGTTGAGTGAGCGGATTTTACGCAGAATTCCAAACCTGATTGATATGCGTCGCCCAAAGTACCATGTGAATTTGGACCAAGCTAAGAATCTGTTGGAGAAATACAAAGACACTCCTTACGTGTCAGGTATACCACCTCTTGCATGGCGTAAAATGGCGTGAGTCATTCTTTCTTCCACAGACCATAGAGTTGGATTGCTCGTTCAACCTGGACACTGTGTGCTAGTGGAAGAATTTGAGAGACGCTCAGTGATTTCACATCATACTCTTGAAGGGACATGTTCTTCGCAGCATTCAGTAGCTCTACAATGAATGCTTGATCTGTCTGTTTGTCACTCAATAGTTGATTCAATGAACTCAAACCTATCATTGCATTATCAATGAAGAACGCAAGTGTCAGACCTCTCAGGAACACCACTTCAGTATCTTGAATCAAGGGGTCAATCATTAGACTGTTAATCTTGCATATCTTAGACCGTGTTTCAGATATGTGTTCAGCAAGATACTTTCCTGAGATCATGAGGTCAAGATGGTCCTTCAAATCTGAGTAGAGAGTATCAACAAGGTCAATCATTTGTGCGATTGGTTTTGTGTCTGTTGTCTGTTTTTGCGGAGTCCAATCAACCAAGTCCGGTTTGAGGGATACAGTACTACCTGCTCCCAATACTGTATGACGTTGTTCCACAGGATTGACTAATCCCGCTAGAACAGTAAATAGGTCTCGGCCACAGCAGTTACAGATTATCGCACCCATCACTGTACGTTCTATGATTTTGAATGAATCAAGTGCATGCTCTGCCCCTCTTGCTCGCCGCATCCTCACCCTACCATCTCTAAGAATATGGACCTTGATCTCCTCCATATCTCCCCATGCATACGCAAGCTCTTTACTGCACCGCATGTCTTCGTATCTAGAGGAAACACAATCCAACAACCAACAGAGTATTGCAGGATCAAGTACTCCATACTTCATCGACTCACCAGGATTAACCCCATTGAAAATCCTCATCTCAGCCATCAGAAGGTCGGGAGAATCCAAACAAGGTTTTGATAGGAGAACGCCACCTTCAGGTTGTTCAGGGGCTGGTCGCTCAGTATTTTTTGGCTCGCTAGAAAGTCTTGCGAGCTCTTCTCTCTGTAGATTATATTGCTCTAGACCAAGAACTGGACAGGCTGGAATCTCAGCATTTCCAACAACAACTGACCGTGCGAAAGCTCCACAAGTTGTGAACCCACATAGACCGCAATCAATCTCAGGTGTGTTCTTCCTTGCCTTGGTCCAGACACTACTCATTAGTCATTTACCTCTTACAACAACTACGAAAGGAACCTCTTAGCGAGTTCCATATATCCCTTAGCTGTCAACTCTAGAGTACCAATAGGCACTCTCTCATCAGTCCCATGGAACATACCTAGTAACGTTGCCAGGTCAATCGTGCCATCGTGGATGGCAAATCCATACGCCTGAGTATCCCATGCTTTTCTGAAGAACCGACAATCAGTGGCTCCAGGTGACACCAATGGTACTAATGTGAATTCGGGCCCTCTAAGCTCTTTGACGATTGAATCCATCACTTCTACAAGTGGGGAGTTCGCACTACTTATTGACCCTGCTGTGAATATTCCTCCCTCATCAGAGGGCAACCGGTCAATCTCGACCTCATCCGCTAGGGGTCCGAGCGCTTTTCTGAAATGCGCCCTTACATACTCTTCATCTTGACCTGGGAGTATTCGCACATCTATGTCCAGATGGGCAGTTCCAGGTATCGTATTGGTCTTTGCGCCACCTTGGCATACATTAGGTGACCATGTCATCTGACTTAGAGAGTGTATGAATCCCGCATTTCCCTTGCCGCTCTTTGCTATCTGGTTAAGCATGAATCCGAGTAGACGGGGTTGGTTCAGTAAGGCTCGTGTGATCCCTCCTAATCCCATGGCCTTCAGGAATGGTTTTGTGATTGAAGTATCTCGAGGTGGTTGATATTCTCTGATCTTTTGAATGGCTTTCGCCATTGTGACAACTGCGTTCTTAGATCTGAATGGAGCAGAACCATGCCTCTCCTCTCCTTTGAATCTCATTCTGGTCCAAGCAGTTCCTTTCTCTCCATAGATGTATGACATCTGATTTGGACCAATAGGATCGCCACCTGCCTCCGTTACAAGAAAATCCACCTTGACTTTCTCTGGATGATTCCGAACCATCCAGTTTGCTCCAAGTTCTCCACCTACTTCCTCGTCTGCAACTACGAGCAGTTTGAGGTCTCCCTTTGGCTTGAAACCCTCTGAATGCAGATGGGCAAATACTACAGTCTGAGAAGCAACGATATAGAGCATATCCATCGAACCTCTTCCCCAGATGCATCCATCTTGGATAACTCCTTCAAACGGTGGTACCGTCCACTCATCCTCATTCTCAACAGGAACTACGTCTACGTGCCCTGGGCCTAGCATAAGACTTGGTCGTTCTCCAGATCCTTTGATTACAGCAAGTATATTTCCTCTATCAGGTGCAGATTCGAAAATCTCTGTTTCAACACCAAGTGATGAGAGATAGCGGTCAATTGTGCGAATTGATTTTATCTCTCCACCTGGAGGATTTACGCAGCGGTTTCGTATCATCTCTTGCATGAGAGAAGTAATTTCATCAATCATGGTTGTTGACAACCCACTTCTCGAAAGCATTCCACGTCTAAAAAACGCAATGTCTTAGGCTATTTTCATTATTACCCTTTTCTGAATTTGTCACTTCATAAACTGCAACAAAGATCAAACGACTTAGTAGAAATCTGAAGACATGTCATGGATGAGCTATTCGAAGCACTCATCCCGCCCTCATTATAATCGGTTACGGCTCATCCAGCGAGCCTTTTATGAAGGGAGAGCTCATTGGGAAGTACAACCAATGGATGTGTTTCCATGAGTTTCGATATTTCCAAAGCGATGACCATCAAGCCCTCATCAGTCCTTCCTCCTGAACCCGTTTTTGACTCAAGGTATCAGCGGGCTCCGAACAGAGGATATGACCTAACCCCTGCAGAAACTGTTGTTGCTGTGAAGAACGCACTACGATATGCTCCTGAGAATCTTCATGAGGCCTTGGCTCCTGAATTTCTCAACGAACTCATGACACGGGGTCGTATCTATGGTTATCGATATCGTCCAGCTGGTCCCATCAAAGCTAAACCTGTTGATGAGTACAAAGGTATCTTAGAAGCTCGGGCACTCCAGTTGATGATTGACAATAATCTCGATTTTGATATTGCACTATATCCTTACGAGCTCGTGACGTATGGCGAGAGTGGGCAGACTTTCCAAAATTGGCTGCAATATACACTAGTAAAGAAGTATTTGGAAACTATGACTAATGAACAGACGCTCGTAGTCAGTTCTGGGCATCCTGTGGGTCTATTTCCGTCACATCCTAATGCACCACGCGCAATCACAACCAACGGTCTAATGGTTGGGATGTTTGACACACTTGATGGATTTCATCATGCAGCAGCCATGGGTGTAGCAAACTATGGGCAGATGACCGCAGGTGGTTGGATGTATATTGGGCCTCAAGGGATAGTTCATGGCACATACATCACGCTCTTGAACGCAGGGCGAATGTATCTCGGAATTCCCGATGATCAGGATCTTAGGGGTAGGGTGTTTTTAACATCCGGTCTTGGAGGTATGAGTGGTGCACAGGCTAAAGCTATTGAGATATCTGGCGGAATCGGTATAATCGCTGAAGTCGATAAGAGCAGAATAGTAACTCGCAGTGAGCAGGGATGGCTCAGCAAATATTCTGCCGACCTGGATGAGGTGTTTAGGTGGGTAGAAGAGTATCGTGAGAAAGGGGAACCAGTATCCATTGGATACCACGGAAATATCGTAAATCTCTGGAAACATGTGGTTGAGAATAACATCACGATCGAGCTAGCTTCAGACCAGACATCCTGCCATGCCGTCTATGGGGGAGGCTACACTCCACAGGGCATCACGTTTGCGGAAGGACGAGACTTGCTCAAGAACAATCGAGACCGATTCAATGAACTGGTAAACAAATCCTTACGGAAACAGTTTGAACTCATTGAAACAATGACAAAACGTGGTACACATTTCTGGGACTATGGAAACAGCTTCATGAAAGCTGTCTTTGATGCAGGTGTCAAGAGAATCGCAAGGAACGGCGAAGACACCTCAGATGGCTTCGTCTTCCCCTCCTATGTTGAAGACATCATGGGCCCACTCTGTTTTGACTACGGATATGGCCCCTTCCGATGGGTGTGTCTTAGTGGAAATCATGATGACCTAGTGGCGACAGACAAAATGGCGATGTCTCGAATTGATCCTGAGCGAAGAGGACAAGACCGAGACAACCACACCTGGATAAAAAATGCTGAGAAGAATGCACTCGTAGTAGGGTCTCAAGCTCGAATTTTGTATGCTGATGCTCGAGGTCGTGTGGATATTGCTCTAGAATTTAACAAAATGGTTCGTAATGGTATGGTCGGTCCAATTCTGCTTGGACGGGACCACCATGATACAGGTGGAACTGACAGTCCTTTCAGGGAGACAGCAAACATTCTCGATGGAAGTAATGTGATGAGTGACATGGCTCATCAGTCTTGGGCAGGTGACGTGGCTCGAGGAATGACGCTCTGTGTCTTATCGAATGGCGGTGGAGTTGGCACTGGTAAAGCAATCAATGGAGGGTTTGGACTGGTCCTCGATGGAAGTGAACGTGTTGACAACATAATCAGGTCCGCCTTGGATTGGGATGTAATGGGCGGAGTGGCTCGTCGTGCATGGGCTAGAAATGACAATGCAATTGAGACCGTCATCGAGTGGAATGAACGCTTGGGTGATAAAGGTCAGATTTCTCTGCCTTTCATTCCAAAGAAGGGTCTTGTAGAAGGTCTGGTTAAGAAGGCTCTCGCTGATAGTTAATACATCTATCTACATTTGGGTTTCTGTTCGATAACTACTAAAGTGAGCTTCCGTGAACCTCTAGTGACAGTAAGTAGTCCATTCTGGCCAATGATGAAATTGCACTCTGGTGATACTATGATCGTTGCTGTTGATGGTGAGAGCCTAACCATTGAGGATGTAATTCAAGTAGCTCGGAATAACAAGAAGGTAGAACTTGCTGTTTCAGCAATTGAGCTAATCAAGAAGAGTCGTGATGTAATTGAGAACGCCATCAAAGACGGACGTACAGTCTATGGTGTCAATACAGGATTTGGAGAATTAGCAAGCGTATTAATTGGACCTGAGGATTTAGCGAAATTACAGGTGAACTTGATACGTAGTCATAGTGTTGGAGTTGGAGATCCTTTTCCAATAGAAGTTGTTCGAGGTATGATACTACTCAGGGCAAATGCTCTAGCAAAAGGCTACTCTGGTATCAGGTTTGAGATAATTCTAACCCTGATTGAAATGCTCAACGCAGGTGTAACCCCTGTGGTACCACAACAGGGATCTGTAGGATCAAGTGGAGACCTTGCACCTCTAGCGCATATGGCCTTAGTAATGATTGGCGAGGGTGAAGCGTTCTACAAAGGAGAAAGAATTGACGGGCTTCAGGCATTGAAGAAAGCTGGGCTTAAACCTGTTGTACTTCAAGCTAAAGAAGGCGTTGCTCTCATTAATGGTACACAACCCATGACCTCAGTAGGTGCACTCACTGTATTTGATGCATTGAATGTAGTCAAGGATACTATGATTGCTAGTTGTATGAGTCTAGAGGCTCTAAAAGGAACTCGTACAGCCTTGGACAAGAGAATCCATGAAATCCGAGCTCACGAAGGACAGACTGATGTGGCCGCAGCAATGAGGTCTCTTCTTCCTGATAGTGAAATCAATCAATCACACGCAGATTGCGGGATAGTGCAAGATGCTTACTCCCTGCGTTGTGCGCCTCAGGTCATTGGTGCATCATTGGATACTATTAGGTATGTACAGAGTGTGATTGAAACAGAGATAAATTCTGCTACAGATAATCCCCTTGTCTTTGCAGATGATAGCACTGTTGTTTCTGGTGGCAATTTTCACGGTCAACCAATAGCTTTGGCTATGGATTTCCTAGGCATTGCGTTAGCTGAGATTGCAAACATCTCTGAGCGAAGAATAAACCGACTTGTCAATCCTCATCTAAGTGGACTTCCAGCATTTCTAACTACAGAAGGAGGTCTTGAATCTGGAATGATGATTGCCCAGTACACTGCCGCAGCATTAGTTTCAGAAAACAAAGTTCTAGCTCATCCCGCGAGCGTTGACTCTATTCCTACCAGTGCTGATCAGGAGGATCATGTCAGTATGGGAACCATTGCGGCAAGAAAGGCATCATCGATTCTTGAGAACGTTAAGAATGTCGTTGCTATCGAGTATATGTGTTCCGCTCAAGGAATTGATCTGCTTGCTCCTCTCAAGGCATCAGAACCTCTTGAAGCTGCTAAGTCTACAATACGAAAGGTCGTTCCTAAACTTGAGGATGATCGAACACTAACTCCTGATATTGAGAAAATACG
>JAGXOC010000045.1:8748-19375 GCA_019894665.1 Candidatus Thorarchaeota archaeon | reverse complement strand
TTGGTATCTCTGCCATTAGAATTCACTTTTCCTATGAATTATCGAGCTAACGGGCGTTTTATCGGTAATAAATGAACCGCGTAGTTCCTTCTTAGGCGCTTTATTTCTACAACCTTGGTATCAAGTATACGATAGATGACTTCCAGAGAAACCCGATTAGCTGTTCAGAGATAATTGTTTTATCGAGAAATCATCTCATTCTTGGACAACGACCAATTTGTTTTTGCTCATACGAAACCATGAGTTTCAGAGATTTTATGGTTCGTTTATCTCCTCGAATCCCATCTTGCTCCCATTTACTTCGAGTTAGAAGACTCTCTTGTTTACTTCAGATGGTTCTTGAGAGACGAGAGTTATATTCTCAACATCAATTGTAATTAGTTCTTTAAGGACCCAACCAAAGCTCTCCAGATTTCCTTTGACCTTATCAAATCGATCGCCGCTTGTGTTTACTTTTGCCTTACCTTTGTATCGGTAACCCCAAGCTTTTTCAAAATCAGCAAATGTAACGCAAACATTGGGATTATTCTTGACGTTATTAATGGTCATTTCCCCAAAGACTCCCCAAAGTTCTAGAACACCATCTTTCCTGAGTCGCCCATTCTTAACAGTCACATGGGGGTACCCATCTTCGTCAACTGTGGCCAGCATACCCCTTGAAATCGTTTTAACGAAATCTCTCATCTCATCAGTAACAAATGACATCTTGCTTCCTCGTTCACATTCACGTCAGACTTACATACAATGATCCATTGACATACAAGTTCAGACGTTGTAGGTAACTATTGTTATTTCATGTTAATAGGATTTGGAAATGTGCACAAACGGAGCGTCATCTAAGACTCTTGATTACTAATCCACAACTCCAACGCTTTCTTAGCGAACTTGCCGGTTAGCTGTTTGTGCGCATCATTTGGCTCTAGTATCTTCAGTTCCCTCACATCGTCACCGGCTCTTGGTTCACCACTTTCAACCTCAGCGATGAATACGATAAACATGAGGTTCCTCTCATTCTTTACCATTGGATAGGAAGCCAAGAAGTCGGTGACTTTGACTTGGAGATTGGTTTCTTCTAGGACCTCGCGCTTTATTGCATCCTCAAGACTCTCCCCGGGCGACACATAACCCCCAGGCAACCCCCAGAGATCCTTATTCATCGAACTGACTACAACGAGTCTATCGGCCCGGAAGACGAGAGCCGCGACAACTGGAGTTGGGTTGATGTAGTATTTTTGGTCACACTTTGAACATTCGAAATCCCAATCTGCATCGGTCGAGGATTCCAAAGTATTTCCACAATGTGAACAAAACATATAATCCATTACTCCAACTTCGTTGATTTTTCATATCAGGCTTTGTTAAAAAACACATCATGCGACCTCGTAATGGGTTCTCTCTTTGTGACTGGATATTATTACCTACTTTTTGTCCATAAGCATGGAGAGAGCTGCATAGTGGAAAGGGAAAGGGAAGATGACTAAAGGAAGAAGACGTCCGACCATCAAGGACTTGGCTGCTCTGCCGTTTTTTGGTACAAAACCACTTGTTTCACCAGACAGTTCGAAGGTGATTTACCTCAAGGGAGTACCAAATTTGAAGACAAATACATTCGATATTGAGGGGTATGTCTATGGAGTGGAATCAAAGGCGACTCATCGATTATTCAAAAGTAGCTGGAACATTAAATGGTATGATAACAAAAGTATATGCTGTTTGAAAAATGTTCAACCATCTGGAAACGCGCAAATATTCGTATATCGTGATTTAGTAGGCGAACCAGTTCAGATTACAGAACATCCATCACCAGTCCAAACCTTCGAACCGTTCGGAGATGGTTTTGTTTTTACATCATCAAGAAGTACTCCTAAAACAAGAGTAGGCAATTTCAATCACGTTGAAAATGAAGAGCCTAATGATGGATTATTCTATGTAAGTAATGATAGAGCTCTTCGAAATCAAGAATTATCACTCGTCAGTTTTGAGGGGGAGAATATAGATTTCAATCCCTCGTCCTTTGAAATTACCAAACTTCTTGATGAGCCTCTAGCAATTGACTCCTTTGTGCTATCACCAGAGAAGAATACAATCTATCTCAACTGTCAGACGAGATCCGAGATGCTTTTTGAAGATGAAACGTTATGTTTCAAGATCCAATTAAATCCCGATTTGATTCTAGAAAATCTGGAATCTTCATTGTTGGATGATGCTCTCTCAAAAGTCAATCTTGTCAAGTTGGCTATACCTAAAGGATACAAAGTTCGAGCAGTGTCTCCGGATGGAAATCAAATCCTGCTTATTGGACGAGATATCGAGCGAGTGCCAGAAGCGAGACCGAACCTCTGGATTATTGATGAAGCTGCAATAGGTAAGCCAGAAATTGAAGACCATCTGAAGTGCATAACAGAGAAAATTGATCGATATCCTCTGGATGTATATTGGACCGAACAGGGCATCTACATGTTACACTGGGAAGAGAGTAGATGTTTCATTAGTAGGATAGATGTGAATGGTGATTTTGTGACTTTTTCACTCGGTGATGTGTATCCAAAGAATTTCTTCTCAATGAATAGGAGTGGGAATATTGCGTTCAAGGGACTATCTTCAACCAAATTGGATGAGATATACTATGGTGAACTGAATGAAGATGGCTGGAATGTCACGAGATTGACGAATATAACGGATGTGTTCTCTCACCTCGATTTTGGGACCGTTGAGTCCATCAAGTGGATAAGCAAAGATGGTACAGAGATAGAAGGACTTCTCAGAAAGCCATCTGATTTCGATCCAAAGAAGAAGTATCCTCTGATCATTCATCCCCATGGCGGACCTAGAGCAAGCTCTCACTTTTCACTTCTCGATAACGAGTATTATAGACCAGTGCATTCTTTCCTCGCAAAAGGACTTCTGATTTTACAGCCAAACTATCGTGGAGGCTTAGGTAAAGGTCGTACATTCATGGAATTGAATCATGACAACATGGGTGTTGGGGACATGTGGGATATTGAATCTGGAATAGACCATCTGATTTCATTGGGATATATTGATGAAACAAAGATTGGGAGTATGGGAGGTAGTCAGGGAGGATACCTGTCTGCGTTTGGAGGGATGCACACCGACCGTTTTGCCGCAGTCAATGTCATGGCTGGTGTGAGTAGTTGGTACATTTACTACATTGGATCTGATAATAGACACAGTATTCATCTCACGGGTACACCACATGAACCTGAAAACAGGGAAGTATACAAGAAAAGCGCACCTATAGCAGCGATTGACAGAGCAAAAACACCGATGCTGATACAGCACGGTGAAAATGATGAGAGAATATCTGTAATTAGTGCTCAAGAGTTGTATCGAGCTTTGAAACACAAAGGAGTCCACACAGAGCTCTTCACATATCCAGGCAAGGGTCATGGATTCATTGCGCCGCAGGATAATTACGCGATGATGTTGCAGGTTTATCGATGGTTCTGTCACTACCTACTGGGAGAGGAACTCGACTTCTTCAAAGATGATTTCTAGAATAATAGGAGATGGGAATAATGAATGACAAGAAAGACAATCAATCACTCCGTTTTGGAGCAGTAATACTGCAAGACTTTCCGTGGCAGGAATTGGTCAAACTCTGGCAAAAGTTTGATTCATTGGGGTTTGATTCCACCTGGATTGCAGATCACTTCGTGAACTATGCACACCCGACGAGTCCTTGGCTTGATGGTTGGACCACCCTAGCAGCACTAGCAAACTGTACCTCACGGATTAGGATTGGTACCTTAGTGACATCAATCCCATTCAGACATCCTGCGGTCCTAGCTAGACAAGCAATGACTGTCGACCACATCTCAAATGGAAGACTGGAGATTGGCATAGGTGCGGGAGCTCCCGGAAAGATAGACCCATCCTATACCATGACAGGTATCGATGATTGGCCATTCAAAGAGAGGACTGAGCGGCTAAAGGAACAGGTTGAGATAGTCGATACACTTCTTCGTAACACTACATCAAGCTATGAAGGAAAATACTACCATCTCAAGGATGCAATTATGGCTCCGGGTCCGGTTCAGAAGCCTAGACCGCCACTTGTAGTTGCGGCACATGTCAAGGCGTCTCTAAAGGTCGCTGCAGAATACGCTGACACATGGGTCTCTTTTGGTGCAGATTTTGGATCACCTCATGAACTCGTTGTTGAGAATACACAGAAGCGTATTGCATACCTGGACAAGTATTGTGAGAAGATTGGTCGTGATCCCGGTTCCCTGAGACGATCACTGCTTGTGTTTGGAGCTGAAGCAAACACTGCGTTTGCTTCGGAAGAGCAATTCATTGAGATTGTGGACAGGTACACAGCATTGGGAATCAATGAGCTTGTATTCTTCTATCCATTCTTCGCACCAGAGCAGATTCCCATGTTTGAGAAGATTGCTAAGGAGACCATTCCAACGCGGAGAAAGGAATGAAGGTCATCGTCAGACTCATTACAATGAGATGATTCTGTAGACCATGGAGTTTGAATGGGACGAGGTCAAGAAGTGGACTCTCTGGCATTATGAAGACCTGATTAAGAGAATCTCCCAGGTCTTCAAGTATAGTTTTGTTCAGGATAACTACAATTTCTCCATGAAACCAGCACGAGTGCATACTGCGGGTTTACTGAATTTTGGTGAACGCAAGCACGCAGAGTACTTAGTAAAAATAACTGAAACATTAGAATCTCTTGAGAAAAGAGGAGTCAGAAACTATCTCTATCTGGTGGAAGAGGTTGAAACGAGAGAGAAGTGTGAAAGATTTGTAAGTACAACAAAGGTTCCGTTTCGAGAGCTGATTCGTTGTCTCAACCACATATTTCGATGGGTATTGCCATTCACAGCTCCTGTAAAGGAATTCTTAGACAAGGATAATGAAGACCACATACTTACTGCCAAGAAGCTTAGAGAGTTTGGTATCAAGAATAACCTAGATCTTTTGGAGCAAGGCCGAACATCCGATGGACGCAGCAAGACCTCTGCTCAAACTGGAGTTTCTGAGAGTTTCCTTCTGGATTTGGTGAATAAAGCGGATATCTCTCGAATACCCTACATCAGAGGAAAAACGGTGAAGATTTTTTGTAATGCGGGATATGATAACCTTCAGAAAATAGCTGATGCAAATCTAGATACTTTTGCTGATGATCTCAAGGGATATCTCCAGACTATTGGAGTCAAGTTTAGTAAATCATTCATCGAACCAGACGGAGCAATTGCTCAAGCGAAAGTACTTCCCGTTATTGTTGAGCAATAGTTGCAAACTTACTTGGAGGTCTGTTCTTCAAGTCGCTTAGCATAGTCAATGATTATTTCGGCGGTTTTCTCAGGTTGTGAGGTACATACTCCATGACCTGCATTGGGCATGACTGCTAATTCCGCATTTAGAATCATTCTGTAAATTCTAACTGGGTCCTCAAGAGGAATGGCTTCATCCCGATCACCATGTAAAACCAATGTTGGGTCTACAATCTTGGTGAGTCTATCACCAGGAAATTCCTCTGGATTTGTCCACATCTTAGAGATGTTAACGAACAAGACCTTCACGAAATAATCAGCTCCATACACAGATGAGTGACTATGAATTAGAGCTTCAGCAAACTCAGAATATGTTTCCTGTAACTTGTTGAAATCTACATCACCGGGACCATAAATTCCCAGCGATTTCATGAAATCCTTATAGTGATCAGAAATCTCGGAGAGCACACCCCCAGCAATGAGTGCCTTAGCCAAGCCGGGATAATTGATTCCGATCTCTAGAGCAATCTGACCTCCATCACTCCAGCCAAATATAATCGGTTTCTCGAGCTTCAACTCTCTGATGAGAGCCACTGTATCATCACCCATCAGTTTGTAGCTAAACTCACCACTGGGGTTGTCTGTCTTTCCATGACCCCTACAATCAAGAGCAATGACACGAAAATGCGGTGTTAAGTGTGGAATCATAGGACCCCAGTTAAATCTCGCAGTAGCAATCCCACCATGTATGAGGACGAGAGGAGGTCCGCTCCCATGATCCTCGTAAAACATGTTCAAACCATTGACCTTGGCATAGTGTCCTTTGCTATCTTCAACCAACTTCCTCACCTTATTCGAAGAGGCTTAGCAATAGTGTATTTATTTCCTCTGAGTTGACCGTTTAAGCTGGATTCATTACCAATTATCGCCAGGGTTACAAAATAGCTACTCTGTTTGAGATTCATTTACATAGTCGAATTTGTTATATTTAGGTTAAGAGATAACGATTAATATAGAACCTTGAGTGTGTGTTGAAGAAACTGATGACGAATGCCAAGAAAGCCATAGTTCCGATTATTTTTCTCATCATAGCAGTTGTGCTCACGCTCATCTACAATTCAGTATTCTCCACAAGAGATTATGGTCTTGATACCATCTTTTTCTACACATTCCTCGCCTCAGTCACGTTCGTTCTAGTCTTGGTTTTTCAACGGTTCATCGAAACTCCGAGAATCTATCTACCATTTAGCCTAGGTTGGGGGATGGTCTTCATTGCAGCAGTAGAGAAGCTGAATGCCGAATATCTAGACACGATTTGGCCGGGATATGAAAATGAGCTATACTTTACTGCAATGATTGCTATTGGCTTTGGTATCAGTGTAATTGGGTTCTATTTCTGGATGAGGCATAATTGGCAACAGGAGCAATATCGAGAACAGCAACACAAGATCATTGAACTCTATACTTCATTGATGAGCCATGATGCTGGAAATGACCTTCAAGCAATTCTAGGATACATTGAAGCCGCATTATTGGTTCCAGATGGTTGTTCACCAAAGACACTAGAATTACTAGAGGCGGCCCATTTCTCAGCTCTCAGGATGACGAGTCTGATAAAGGCGTTCAAACCCGATGTGTCGGATTCTGAAAATCGATTAGTTTCAATTCTGAGACTTTCTTCACACCAAGCTGTAAAGGCACACATAGGGCTTACAATAGACATTGAAGCAGATGATGAAACAGAGGAAATAGAGGTCGTTGGTGGTTCGATGCTACAGATGGCTTTTGCCAACTTGTTCAGAAACTCAGCTGAGTATGCTGGCAATAACCCTATTGTCAACATCAAAGTGGTTAAGGACACTGAGAACGCAGTAATCACAGTTAGTGATAATGGTCCGGGGGTCAAAGAGGAGCTCCGAAGTATGCTCTTCGAACGTGGAGGTTCGGTAGATGGTCATGGCTTTGGCCTTTATCTTGCAAGACAAATAGTTGCAGCTTGCGGTGGCACGATAGAATTAGTGGATATGGATAAGGGAGCAGCCTTCAGGATAGTCATTCCTTACTAGAGTTAGATGAGCCAAAACCTATTTTGCGATGTTTCAATTTGTTATCCTTACATTATTGGAGTGGTCTAATCATGGAAGATGTTATCATTTTAACCCAGTCCGAAGTTCAATCTTGTCTATCGATGAGTGAAGCCATTGATGCAGTCAAAGTTGCTTACTCAGCTTTTGCAAAAGGCCGCGTTCAGATGCCCAGTGTCCAACATCTTGATGTTCACCAGTACAATGGAGAGGTGGATATCAAGTCAGGATTTGTAGAGGATTTCGGGCTCATTGGTACCAAGATTGCATCCGGATTCTATGACAATCAGAAGAAGGGACTACCACCGGGAATTGCAGTGATTGTTCTCCTGGATCTAGAAACCAGTATGCCACTAGCCATCATGGATGGAACTCACATCACAGCATACAGAACGGGTGCTGCCGGAGCCGTGGCGGCAAGTGTCCTAGCTCGAAAGGACTCACGAAGAGTAGGTATCGTAGGAACGGGCACCCAGGGGCGAATGCAGGTTCTTGCACTAAGAGAGTTGTTTGATATCCAAGAAGTGACGGCATGGGACATTGACAAAGGAATGGCCGAACGATACAAGGACCAGATCACAAAAGAACTCTCGATTGATGTAAAAATAGTAGAGCGTCCAGAAGATGTCACCCGAGACGCTGATATTCTTGTGAGTGTTACGCCCTCAAGAAAAGCTCTCATCAGTGTTGATTCGATTCGGGAGGGAATGCATATCAATGCAATAGGTGCAGATGGACCAGGAAAACAGGAACTGGACCCATATATCATGACTCGTGCTTCAAAGATTGTTGTAGATAGTTTAGAGCAATGTCGTAGGATAGGAGAAATTCAACATGCTTTGAAGCAGGGATTAATCGATGAGAGTACAATCCATGCAGAGATTGGAGAAATCATTAATGGAGATAAACCAGGAAGAGAGTCTGATGACGAAATCACTCTTTTTGATTCCACAGGACTGTCAGCTCAAGATATCGCTGCTGCAAAGATAGTATTCGAAGCTGCAAAGAAGAAAGGTCTTGGTAAGAAAGTCAATCTGTTTGGTTAAGTCGCCTCTAACAGGTTGAATTTGTCCATAGCAATTAGATTACCCACTGTAATCTTCCCAGCCCACTCTCTCTCAGCGATAGGCCAAACGTCTTCATATTGCCCCCAGTTCCAAGTTGGCCACCATCCACCATCTTCTCCTTGTCTATTTATCTCGTAGTCAAAGAGCGAATGCATTTGATCTGGAAAACTCAATAGAAATGATTCTGGCGTGGGTGCAATCCAGAATACTCGAATCTCCCCAAGAGTTTCTGGGTTTGGTTCGAATGTTTGGAGAGTCCGTCCAACCTTCTCAGAGATGAGTGATTTTAGAGGCTCGGGAACCGACTGATATGCCCGTTCCCAGTTCATGAAGCAGTAAAGACTCTCAATAGTGTCGAGATTGTTTAAGTTGTCAAGAGCTCGATTATGTACTATCCTCAGTATCTCATCAGGAACATGATTCTGAAAGATTTGTAGATATCCTAACAGTTCGGCATTTGGATTCGCCCAAGAAGCTTCGGTTGGAGGTATGATCTCACCAACATGCCACCATGGTGCATGTGGTGCATCATTTACCTCCACGGGGGTTTTTGGCCAATATGCATTTTTAACATCAAAAGTAGTTGCTAAGTAATCCATTACTGATGGGATGAGTTCATCATTCGAATCCGCTTCAACTTCAACACAATACTGCAACCCAACAGAGGTTGCCATAGCTGAAGATTCTGTAAGTCTGAAGTCAGGTTCAATTCCTTGACCAAACCCACCGTCAGGATTTTGGTACTTCTTCAGCTCTTGAAGAACCTCATCTTTAGCACCTTCTTTGAAGTGGTGTTCAAAGAGTTGGATATCCAATTTTCTAGCATTGGATTGAATGAAATCTTCTGCTCTTGAGAAAGCCGATTTTGATAGCTTCAACCATAGACCTCATTGTTCTTCAGGATGTGGTTTATCTTAAAGATAATCATCATAAATTTGACGTATGAAAAATAAGAGGAAGTTCTGAACGTATTTCAGTTCAGAACTATGATGTTAGAACTCACCTGAAGTGAGCTTTAGTTGAGGGCATCAGCAGGTAAATCACGATGATTACACTAACTGCAAAGCCACCTAGACCCAGATAATCAGTCAGAAGTGTTTCGAAACGTAGGACTCCGCCCACGATTCCAAGTAGATTGATTATCAGAGCCCAGAACCAAGCCCATCCCTTCAGGGCATATAAACCGTAGAAGAGAATGAGTCCTATTATTCCAACAATGAATATTATCAATGCGGGGAAGGCGATTAAGATAGCGAATAATCCGCCCAAAGCAAGTGCGGCCATCACTAAAATTCCGCCTGCAGCGATATACAGCAATGCTGCAATCAACTGTAAAACTGCGAGTAGTAAAACTCCGGTTGGTTTACCAGACATATGTCTTTCCTCCGAACCACAACGAGTGTTGTGGGTCTTATTTTTTACATTGCATTCGCTCATATAAGATAAACGTGGATATTACATCCATAGTACATTATGCAGTTTTTGACAAAATTGGAGCCATAAAGGGGGTAGGAGTGAAGGGTATGACTATCGGTCGAGTAATTTCAATGCAAGTATCTCATCCTCAAGATCTTCGATACGATGAGTCATCTCGAGGACTGTATTGAGCAATACTGAGATCAGATATCCATAGTTCACCCTATACTTGTTTTCCTTACGGTCAATGATGTTGGTTTCTTCGAGCCGTCTAGCAGCATTGGTGATGGACTGTTTCGACACACGTCTCTTATCAACACGATTATCGACAGCTTTGCGAACCTCACGAGGTTCCACTGGGTTCCCCTTCAAATCTCCTAGAAGACTGTAAAGGACCATTAAGCCCGCACTCATACGCGGATTCATCAGTTTAGCAAATGCTAATTCAAGTTCAGATGTCATGCTTCTCTTCCTACTCCCTTGATTGAATGTCTGTAGTACACGTTAGCTTCGTGAAAAACCTTCTCTTAATTCTACTCGTGGTCTACAGAGCCCCAGAACACATCATCTAGCAATAAACGTTTACTATCAAAATTCACTCTCCAAAAAGAAGATATCTAGGTGTGTACACCATAGTTTGAGCGTGTCTTTGAGTGGCGGGCGAATCAGAACGGATAGTATTCGTTTCAGTGATACATACTGACATTGAGAGTGTAGAAGAAGCAAGACGCGTAGTTAGAGAAACTAAACCAGATGTTGTAGCTGTGGAGTTGGATCATGACAGATACAACCAACTGATGAACCC
>JAGXOC010000045.1:0-8650 GCA_019894665.1 Candidatus Thorarchaeota archaeon | reverse complement strand
GAATCAGGTGATATGGCACAGGATTTAATGCAACAATTTGCCATATTGGAGAAGAGCTTAGGGGACATCACTGGTTCTGATGTGGGGGACGAGATGCTTGCTGCAATTGAGGAAGGCAGAGCCATCGGAGCAAAGATTGCTCTTGTTGACCGTCCGATGATTGCAACAGTCCAAGCAATGGCTCAAGTATCAGTGGATGAGATGTACAGATTGACCGGAATGTTGCCAGACGCCACAAAAGATATTGAAGGTGGAGGCGCAGGTGACCTCCTTTCTATGCTCAAAGAGGATGGAGCTGTAGACGACCTGATGAAGCAATTCAGGGAAGAGTTCCCTGGGTTGGCAAATGTGCTCATTGAGCAAAGGGACCAGTACGTCGCAAAAGCGCTACATTTTATTCTTAACGACGTTGAAGGAAAGATTGTCGCAGTCCTTGGAGCAGGACATATTCAGGGGGTGAAGGCAGCCCTAGAAAAGCTGTAGCACTAGTCAAATCAAAGATTCAAAGCTTCAACAAATTTGTCTATTCCTTCACCGGTCTTGGAACTCACTCTGAAAACAGGCATTTTCGCGTCAACTTCTCGAATGTCAGCCTCCAAAGCATCAACGTCAAATTCGAGCGCATCCACAAGATCGATCTTATTGATTATTATCATATCTGCATGTTTTATCGTGAGCGGATGTTTACGAACCATATAGGGTCCTTCTGTTACACTCACAACTACGACCTTCTTGTCCACACCTAGCGAATATCCGGCAGGACAAATCAGGTTACCGACATTTTCAATGAAGACCAATTGGTAATCAGCCAAGTTAACTTTCTGAAGTGCAACTCGAATCATCCGTGCATCCAGATGACACGCGGTTCCCGTATTGATCTGGATAGTGTCAACTCCATGAGATGCAACACGGTCTGCATCAATTGTTGTAGCGAGATCACCAGCGAACATGAGGATACGATACTTGCCACGAAGGTGTTCACATAGTGATTCGATAAGCTGGGTTTTACCAGTTCCGACAGACCCCATGATGTCAACAGCGACTATACCATGTTTCTTGAAAATCTCGGCATTAAGGGCTGCAGCATTCTCATTGGCACCGAAAAGATCTTTCCGAATGTCGATATTGACAGTTTTACTTTCGTTCTCAGGATTTGTCATTTTGAGCTATCCTTCCTCTGTAGACAATTCTTGAATTTGCACTTCCGAGTAGAGGTAGTGTCCAAGTATCGGACGTATGATTGTCCGTTCTACCATAAGGGCGACCACAGCCCAGAGAAATGCTTGCGCCATATCGATTGATGCAGCTATTAAGTTGATTGTGATAGAATCTACAAATGAGTAGAAGAGTGTAAGTGTAGGTATGAATCCACCAATGATTCCACTACCTAGAATAACAAGGACATAGTACTTCAGATTGTCACGCTTGGAAAAGTAGATTGCATAGCCTGAACCTATCCCTAAGAAAATGTTTCCAAACATAGGAAGAAGAGGTATCTCTGTACCTGATAGAGCCCCTGAAATTCCAACAATGGCTCCTATAATTGCCCCTCCCGGTATTCCTCCCACAATTCCACCCAGTATGGAAAACATGAATCCAGGAGTCAGAACAACAACATTAGGAATAACTGGAATTTGAATAGTATATCGAACAACAATACCGATAGCTGCGATCATAGCAAGGGTTGTGAGTGCAACAGTGTTTGTCCTAATTGGCAGTATTGACATTGAAATATGCCTCAAGTAGTAGGATTACTGAGGAGTTTGCGGCCAGCTCTGCTTCAAGAAGCTTCTGGTTGCTTGGTACCATTTTTCAAGTTGCGTCAAAATCTCTTTCCTAACATCATCAGTAGATTTTGCGCTGTACTCGTAGTAGTATCCGCCACGCTCAATAAGATGGGTATTGCGCTCAACTAGATTCTTCTTGTGAAGTTTGTTCAAAACACGTTGGACAGTGCTTCTGTCTTTCCCGATGAGATCAGTTATCTGTTCGACAGTTTTTGGACCTGAAATTAATGAGAAGTATGTATCAATCTCACTGTTTCTAAGACCAAATGCACAGCACAGCAGATCAGAAGGCTTTTCGAAACTCTTGCTGAATAGTCCAATCAACGGCTCCCTTACACTCATCACAATCGTCTGAACAGGGAAATCGTGTCTTAAAACAGTTGTGTAAGGTATATGCACAACCGAGATAATACTGTGTTTCAAAAGGATTAAGCTCGAGTAAAGAGTGGTGCATAAGTATGGACTTTAGTTCATTCCATAATGATCATGAACAGGATGCTAGGTCAAGACCAGAAGCCACAGCTCGTCGGCTTCAACCTATAAATCTCGCCCCACTTAAAGGAGCATTAGAATCAGACCCTGTCAGATCAAGGGTAATGAAAGTCCTTATTGAAGATGGAAATTGGGTCACAACGGCAGACCTTCTGAGATCTGCACGTCAAGAACGACCCATTGTGGGTGCTGTGACAATCGGTACAATATTGAATGGAATGAATGAACTGGTTGCATCACGGCTGATTTTGAGCAGAACATCACTAACATCTGGAATTGATTGGGCAGAATGGCGAATCAATCCAGACTGGTTAGAACCCACACGAAAACTGCTCCATATGATGAGAAGGCCGAAGTTCAGACCTGCAACATCAGAAGAATTTCCTGGTAGACTTCTAGAAGATTCGACATGAACACTGTTACTCATCTGTGAGTAGGTAACGTTTCATGGGTAAATTAATAAGTAGACTGTCGCGGCTCCATTTGTATGACTGATGATATTACCCGAGGGTATTCTGAATCAGTTTCAGATAACGAAGATGAGAAAATGGCATCGCAAGAGTTCGAACTTACGGAAGTGTCTGAAGAAAGTAAAAGAGTGAAACAAGCAGCCCTTGCTGCAATAATGGCCGCAATCTCTTTGACTTCAGCTCCAATAGTATCGGTAATTCCCAGAATTCCAGGATGGGATATTGCCATATTTGACCCAGTTTCTTTATTCTGGATTATTGCCTTTTTGGTGGGTGGTTATTTTGTTGGAATAGTTACTGTCTTCGCTGGAACAGTGGGGCTATTCTTCTTCGATCCATCAGGAGTCGGACCACTTTTCAAACTACTAGCTACATTACCAATGATTATCATTCCTTGGCTAGCAGTTCGAAAAACAGCACGACAAGAGGGAGGTATGCGGCTTGCGTCTCTACGTTTCTATGGGATTTTGATGCTTGTCGCGACCCTAGTGAGACTTCTCATAATGGTCCCAACAAACCTAGTCATGGTGCCTTTGTTATACGGTGATGTCTGGCCACCAGACTTCATTGTTACGTACACTATCATTCTGAATTTGTCTCAAAGCCTTTGGGATGCCTTGATTCCGTATCTGATTGTTCACAAAAGTCAAATTTTCAGGAAATTTGGCATGTGGTAAGTCACGAAAGGTGCAGTAGTGAAGGGGGGGGCCCTAGAAATCGCTATATGCTTGAATCCGCATGATAGTTTATACGAGCCACGCAGGAAGATTGACTATGCGCCGATGCGAGTTCTGTGACAGCCCTGTTCCGGCTGATGCAACCATCTGTCCAGTCTGCAAAGAAACAATTGCAGAAGAGACCCTTGAACGAATATTACCAATTCTAAAGAGACCTGAATCTCCCGAAGTTAAGTTCATGGGAACTCGTGAGAGAATGTGGGGAGTAATTAGAAAACCTGGAGCCACATATCGAGATATTGGACAAAGACCCGATGGTGCAGGACCATTTGTGATAATTCTGATCAATGCTTTGATAGTTGCAGGACTATTCCTTTCTTTGTCTTCGAAAGTAACAACTAATGTCATTGTGAACACAACAACTTTCGAAATTGGTCAAACCAATTTATTGACCAGCCCTCAAGGTGGAATGGTCTGGATAGTTGCACTCGTAGGAATAATGTCGAACCTCATGGTAGGTCTCATCTACCTGTTAGTTGGGACTATTTTTGCACACTTTGCATTCAAAATCACTGGCGGAACTGGAGGCAAAATGAAGACGCTTTCAATTGTGGGTTACAGTATGATGCCTGTCATCCTCGTACGATTGGTTGCGATTCTTGTTATTCTCATAGGAATGCCGGCGTATCCAGACATAGTAGACTTCTTCGATGGAGGGGCTCTAGCGTTAATCACTCCAGCAGTGATAAACTGGGCGTATACTTCAGGGATTTGGTTTGCGATAGATGTCATGACGACAGGTGCGTTTTTGTGGACGGGGTATTTGTTAATATTTGGAATCAGAGAGGCACACGATACATCAACACTCTGGGCAGCATTAGTTGCTATAGCGTGTGTGATTGTCCTAGTATGGACATTTTGGCAGGTTCATTAAATTAGGAGCCCGTAAAGTGGGATGATCACAAAGGCAATTAGACCCACTAAAGCACCAACTTTGTCCAAGGTACTTCCAATCAGAAGGGCTCTTTTATTGTCAGGTCCTGTGAGCGGAGCAATTCCAGCTCCTGTGACTATACCTGCACCTAATAGGAGCAATGGCCACAAATTCCAACTTGCGAAATCCCAGACCCAAATCAGCACATAGCTGAGGACTCCAATGAAGTTTAATGCTGCAGCCACTACAGCGGCCACATTATAACCGTAGATTCTGGCAATGGTTCGAACATCTCTGGCTTCATCACCCTCAACATCTTCAGCACCCTTTATGGTCTCTCGGGCTTGGAGAATGAGGAAGGCTGTGAAGAAGAAGAGCCAATGTGGTATTGGAATTGCATTTGTCAGTGGCAATCCAATAGTTTCACCATAGGCAAAAGCACCATAGAGAACTCCAAACGCGAAAGAGAATGCCACCATGAAATTACCTGCGAGTCCAAGTGTTTTCACCTTCGCTGCATAGAGATAACCAATGATTTGGAAAATTAAAACAATCAATGCACTGTAGGGACCGGTGAGAATTGCAAACAAAAGACCGATGATGCTCAGAAATGCCACATATCCCCATGCTTGTTTTATTGTCATTCTTCCACTGGGTAGAGCGCGATGTGGACGATTGATTTTGTCGACCTCAATGTCAAAAATATCATTGACAACATTGCCACCAGCAGCCACAAAGAAGTATGTGAAGTAGCCGTAGATGAAAAGAAGCAGGAAATCAGAGATACCGCCGCCAACAGGAGCCATTCGATAGGCCATTGCTACACCTGCAATTACGGTTAAGCCACCTATGATACAATTCTGCGGCCTGATTATTGATAAGAAGGCTTTTGGATAGAAACGCTTTGGAATCTCCGTCATCTCTCAGTCCAACCAAGCTCTCGAGAGAATGCTTCAATTAAAGACTTGTGGACAGCAGTCACGGAACCCAATCACTCTTATTGAATCAAACTTGCGAGGACATGGAGGAAGAAGAATGAACAGGGTTCTCTTTGGTCCCGCTGGTTATCCAAGTGAAGCACGCGGGAATGTGAGACGTGTTTTTCAAATTCTTGCAGAAGCGGGAGTGGATGCTCTAGAATACGCAGCTGTACATGGATTGAAGACCAAGGAGGATAAGGCAAAGATAATTGGTGAGCTAGCAAAAGAGTCAGGCATCACTATGAGTATGCATGCTGCATATTACATCAGCCTTGCATCCAAGACCCCACGAATCCGAGAAACATCAAAGGAGAGGTTGGTCAAGGCACTGAGATTCGCCCCACTGATGAATGTGAAACGTATCGTGTTTCATCCGGGATACCTAGGTGGATTGAGCAAGGAGGAGGCTCATACAGTTATCAGAGATGCATTGAGAAGCGTCTGGGAAACAGCTGGTGATCAAGGGGAAGGTGCCTTTCTAGCTCCTGAGATCGCAGGGAAATTATCAGCATATGGTTCCATAGAGCAAATCATCAGTCTATGTCAGGATGTCGAAGGATGTATTCCCACCATTGATTGGGCACACCTCTATGCAAGAAATCAAGGAGAGGTCAATGACAAACAGAATTACCTTAAGATTTTGACTCAATTCGAAGATGCGTTGGGAGAATTATTCGTCAATAACATGCATTTCCACATCAGTGGAATCACGTTCACTGAAAAGGGAGAGGCGGCCCATCGTCCTCTAGGACAAGAATGGGGACCTGATATCCTACCACTTGTAGAAATCATCCGGGAGTGTGGATACAAGCCTACGTTCATAAGCGAATCTACAAATCCGCTTCAGGGGGCACTCTATGCCAAGTTCCTCTTTGAAGAGCTGGAGAAAGGAAGTAAATGACAAAACTAGCATTTGTACTTGGTTCAAATTGGCTACTCAGCATTGCTGAACTCCTAGTCTATATCCAAGACAAAGGCTTTGATGGAACCTTAATTGACCATTCAAGAAATGCTGCGATTGTCGATATCAAACAGCGGCTTGATAGCGATCAGATTGTAGATATGCAATCAGCTCTTGGAGGGTGCTACAAAATTGGGAAAGTCATCTGGGAATACGATATCGATGTTCCATTGAAAGCATATCCAGCAAGGAACGTCGCAAATAAAGAGGACCTCGATGAAATCCGCAAGTGTCCCTGGCTCAAGATTGTATGGCCGAGAGTAAAAGGAAAGAAAGTCAAGTTTGGCATCAGCACATACCCCATTTTCGATGGAAGATTTCCAATCAATTTCAGAAGTTTCACTCGGGGATTGGATGACCGTGTGAAGAAACTCCTAGTGGAGAATGGTGCCAGACGTGCGGATTATTTTGCTTATGACGAGCCTGATAGACGAGTAGAAGCACGACTGAATATTGCACTCTGGCCCAAGACCATTGCACAGAATGCGTTACTGGCCACGCCAAATGCTGAGATTCTTGCAATATTCTCAGAAGAGAAACTATACATCGCAAGAACGAGAATTGTCTACGACTCTATGTTACAGCAATATAGAGATGAATCAAGACCCTTTGTTTCCTCGGAGATTAGCACGAGTCCGAAGATTTGTAGAACACTTCTCACCCTCGCTGGAGCAAGACCTGGTGACACCATACTCGACCCGTTCTGTGGAACTGGAACCATTCTCATGGAGGCTGCTATCCTGGGGATGGAGTGTATAGGCGTGGACATAGAAGGCGATCAGGTTCAAGGCGCCAGATCAAATATGAAGTGGCTTGGAAAAGATCTGGGCATGAAACTCGAGTATGATATTTTCAAAGGCGACTCCAGAGAGTTATCATCACTTGTAAAAAAGCAGGTCGATGCTGTAGCCTTTGAGCCGCCCTTGGGACCAATATACAAGAAACCGCCTCTAAGGGATGAGGCTGAGAAGACAATCAAAGAGCTCACTGCACTCTATCGTCAGGCACTTACAGAGATTGCCAACATACTTCGACCCGACGGTCGTGTGGCCATGACGATTCCTGTGATTAACACCGATGGCGACCCCTTATCGATTAAGTTCAGAGATTTGATAGGAGGCACAGGATTAGCACTCTATAGGATGCTACCGGGTGATTCTATCAAGAGCAGGAAGGATGTTCACCCACGTCTTAGGATCAGACCAAGTCGAGAGTTGATTCCAGAAAGAAAAAGAGGTCAAGTAGTTCAAAGAGCACTCATTGTTCTTGAAAAGTGATTAGAAAAGATATCTAATAACATCGTCAAGGATTGCGTAAGTCTGAAGCCTTCGTATGTCACGTTTCACATATGGCATTACATGATCAAACAATACGTCTCGATATGCCTTAGGGGTTACTACCTCACGAACAGCCTTTCCGAGAAGTCGTAGTAACTCTTCCAATGAATCTCTAAGAAGCTGGTATGCAACATTGTTGACATCGATATCAAGAACCTCGATTCCAGCAACATCGATCGGGACTTGAGTAAGGAATGGATATCTGTCCATCAGGGGTTCAATGAACCCTTTCATGCGTTTGACTATAGAATCCTTCTTCTGTTTACTACCTTTCACTTTCATGAGTCCTCTGAAAAGGTGGCTATAGACTTCAAGACAGTCCATGGACTTTCCTGCCAAGAGACTCTCATCGGTCACCTCGTACTGAGTGACTAGCTCATCAACAAAATTACCGAATTTCTTGAATGTGTTTGGAGCACCATGCCAGTTTTCCAACACGGTGTCAACGTCTGAATCAGACGGAACCTCCCTGGTCATGAACTCAGAGAGAGCATATTCTAACATGAACCGCATGTGCCCTAATCGAGCAGCTTTGGAAACGACCATGACAAAGAGGAGATGATCATTGGCCTCCCAGACATATCTGTTGGTTTCAGTATCCACGGTCTTGAGAGTTTCATTTGATGCTTTGTCAATGAAAGTGTGGGTAGCAGAGAGAAACGGTGCAATCAAATCCATATCCAGCTTGACTGCTTCAGAGTAGGACTTTGCCACAAGATTCCTACCACTGCCTCGCTCGATGAGCCAGACACCTAGTATGGATACCTTCGTGGACATTGTAACTCTCACCGTTAATTAGTGTTGAGACCTACTATGATAAGCCTATATACGACGGGCGAATTATGGGATTGTGCTCATAAATCAAAACACTACATTTTCTACTAAAACAATAGTGATGCAAAAAGGGGAGAGAGAGGGGGAAACCCCCTCTGTATCTCAAGTGGTCGAGATACCTAATTTCTCAACCATTTCCTTGTAGCGGTTCCTCACGGTAACCTCAGTCACACGTGCG
>JAGXOC010000044.1:16896-19473 GCA_019894665.1 Candidatus Thorarchaeota archaeon | reverse complement strand
GAGGATCAGAACCTGGTCACCAGCCCAGATGATTTCTTGATTGAGTGATAGTTCATTGAGTATGATTGAGGGAGCACCACTCCAAGCGACTGCATTCTCGATAGTCGTATTTCGATTTGATCCAGATGGGTGCGTTGTAGTAAGTGCGACCTTACCTGAACCCACTACACCAGCAACAATCACTGGATTCAATCCAGCGTCGTCTGTGGCCAGGATTGAGAGGTTAGCCCACACGGTGGAGAAGTATCCAGAGTAGTCCACGGTTGTGGTCAATATATTTGGAGAGGTCAAGAAGGGATGGGTCGGATCATCTAATGTTATCGACGTGCCTGATCCTGTTGCTTCGAATGAAACAGGCCATGGTAACCAAGGAATGGATTCTGAAACTCCAAAGATTACAAGTACTCCTCCATTTCTGACAAACGTGTTCAATGTGCTACTGGATGAAGAGAGACTTGAACCTAAGTCAATCAGGGTATCCGGTTCAATGAGGACAACTTGTCTCAGTGCAAGTAGATTGATGAACTCGGTATAGTTTGTAACCTCATAATAATCAAAACCAACACCGAGGGATGTCAGGGTTGAGGGAAAGTAGCTAGAAGCTCCTAAGGCGGCTACACTTCTTACACCTTGACCAGGAACGTGGGTGTTAAATGACCCCTCAAGAGGATCTACTGCTGTAATACGCGGAGATGTTGTCGGTTCGTAAAGTCGAACAGATGGATCACCAAAGAGAACCTGTTGATTGGCATAGTCACGAGGGTCTCTACCAACCAGTGGATCAGAATAATCGGATGAGGTCATACTAAGACCATAGGAAAGGGCTTCGGCTGTAGTAGCACCTTCACAGAGAGATTGTGCCAGAAGTACTGAAAGCATTCCAGCAGCTCGGAAGTAGACTGTTCGTGGAGATGCGGTGACAGCTACTGCACCATGCTCCATCAACATCAGGGGCATTTCAGCACCCCCAAGAAGACATGCAGTCAATATCACGATAGGACTCCCAATATTATCAACCGCAGCTTCCAGTTCGTGTGTTGACTTTACCACGTGATTTGAAACCTCAGGAAATGCAACAGGATTAACTAGACTGTTTGTGTCTGAGGGGCTTTCTCTGACTGCCAAACTATCTTCAAACCCATAGGGACTGTCAGTACTCCTCAGTGAGAAGTACCCAACCCCATAAGGTCGGTCTGGCGGATCTCGTGGCAACTCAGTCAGTGTGCCATGTGTGCTCAGAGACCATAGAGCTACTTGAGAGTTGAGAACCTCAAAGACCTCATTTTGTCCAACATGGCTTTCTATTGAAAAACCTGCGGCTTCGAGAGCATCAGTTGAGTTCTCAATCTGTTGCAAAAGATGATAGTTTAGGTTATTGTCCACAAATAAGTCACCATCAGTATAGGCATACATGCTTACAAGAGAGGTGTCAGATTGTTCAGCTGTAATGAATAGAAAACGATGTAAGAGTCCTCTGTTTATGAGAACAGATGCCATTGTAGATGTGGCTGCTGGTATCCTTCCCGGATTGAAGTGGGTCTGTAGTGACCTATCGAAACTCAGTGGAAGAAGGGAAACTGGAGAAATAACAACAACAGGCTGAGGAGTTGATGAGTTGTAAGCGCCTCTCGTAGAGAGGAATGCTTCAAAACTAGCCTCTGACTCTATCATTGAGAATTTGTTTGGTATGCGCTCGTCATACCATCCATTTTCAGCACGGTTCTCGTATTTGTTGATGACGTAGATGTTGTTGATTTCAGGACCAATCATATACGGAGCCCATGTTTCTTGAGCTCGTGTTGTTAGCTCATTGGTATTGCCACAGAGTGAGAGAACAGGACTTCCATGGGCGGCTGCAGAGAATGCAGCAGGAGCAAAGAACTCATTTCCATCGCCAACAGGTACAGTGACAACCACATCCAGGGACCCTGAGAGGGAATTAATCATCGACACCACGTTAGAATAACTCGGTAGATCGTTGAGAAACCCATAAGCACTCAGTAAAGCTGGAAGGCCAACATCTTGCAGGTTTGCTGGATCAACAAGATAAATCTCAGTCACACCAAGCCGGGTGAGTGCCCAATCGGTTTCAGCAGGAATCTGGTCTTCGTAGACATAGAGCAATGGAGCATTGAGAAGCGATGCAAGGACTGCTGCATTTGCTGCTGACTCCATGTAAGATTGGATATCAGTAGGGAGTCTGGATATGGTCCAAGATAACTCAATGTTGTTTAGTTCTTCAGTTGCATCCATCCAAGCTGCGAGAATCGTCCAATCTCCGGACATTGGATATGGAAGCTCAATTAGTTCCCTGCCGGGATTAGACAGAATACTGCCTGCGGGAGCCCACATAACAAGTCGACCACTGGGATCGACAAGAGCAAGGTTGAGGTCAGTGGCGGCGTTATCCCAGATTAGTGACACATTCAACCATTTTGCATTTGCTGGAACAGTGACAGTTTGTGTATATCCTGGATGAGAAACAACTTCATTGTCCATATTGGTTGTACCTGGAATGTCACGAGTAATGTTCATTGTCCATGACCCATCAGTAGTCTTTGGCAACCAGAAATTCAA
>JAGXOC010000044.1:0-16798 GCA_019894665.1 Candidatus Thorarchaeota archaeon | reverse complement strand
GTCTATAAGCTCATGAGTTAGAATCTCTGTCCCGGTCCAGTTAAATCGCCCCTCTATCCAGCCAGCCCAAGCTGGAGGCGTGAAGCTTATGGGTGAAGGAGCTCCCGAAGTGACTGTACCACCAAATTCCGTAAGCTCGGATGCTTGATTCTCAAAAGCATGTGTAGCACTACCGGTGATAATAGCAGGTGTATCAAAATTATCTTTCAATAACCCAATAACTGCAGTTGAACTCGAACTCCACTCATAGACTGCAAGCTGTGCCGCGATATCAGCAGCAGTGGAACCAGTTATCCGGGGATATATTTTCACACCAGCATCCTGTTGAAGCTCAGACAAATAACTCTCGGAGAAATCACCCACTGCAATGGCTTGTGTAATCCCACCATCGTAACTGAGATATTCAGACCAATCTTCCAATAACCAAGACTCGCTTTCTGAACCCTCACTGTAGATGAGAGGAGATATGTATTGAGTATTGTTGAAATAAAAGACGGATGTAGGCACTGTGGCCATATATGCAAACTCATCAATGTACGAATTAGGATTTGGTGCAACGAATGCAATCCGGCTGAGTGGAATTTGGTTTGTTGGGAGATCACTTGGAAAATGTTTCATTGTAGTTGTGTCAAATCCAGAGAGAATAATGGAACCAGTGAGTGGGGCTATTGTTCCTACTAATAGAATCACAACAAGTAATGAGATTAGTTGTTTTCTGGAAATGGTCATAGGGAGCGCACTCCGAAAGAATCCATCATGCATGAGAATTCTTTGCAAATAGAGTTTTCCTGTGGAAAGCACCCTGCTATAATAACGAAGTATGGAATGTTCATTCTGTACCTTTTAGATCTAGAATATCCTCATCAAAATCATCATCATCATCGGCTAAGAGTTCAGCTTGTTCAGGTATTTTATCACCAAGATCATCTATCACTCTTCGAAGTCGACGACGAGTACTCTTTGGAATGTCCCACATTTTCTGTTCAGCACGTTCAAGAACTTCTCTGGCAATATCGAAAATCTCTGATTCATAGTAGTTCTCGGCGGCTTCAACAAAGAGCTCAGCTGCTTTCTTCTGGTTCCCAGAAGATTCTGCAATATCTCCTAAGAGAGAACAGGCGTCTGCAACTCCAGATTTATCTTCAATCTCACGATAAACCTGCAGTGCTTTCTTGATCGTGGCTGAGGCTACTGTCCAGTCCTCTTTATCGACATGTGCCGTACCCATATCCATAATGACACTTGCGACACCCTGTTGGTTTCCAAGCGTAGTGTAAGCACGTTGAGCCTTCTTGAAGTGAGTCATAGCAGTATCAAAGCTGCCTTTACCTAGAGTTGCCAGAGCAAGACCATAAGTTGCATCGGCTGCACCACTCGCGTTAGAGGACTTCTCAAACATCTTCCTTGAAGCTTCAAGCGTTGCAATTGCCTCGTCCCAACGCTCAAGGTTAATCTGAGCAACACCGAGATTATACTTCGTATCGCAAATACCAGTTTCATCCTTCATGTCCTGGTAGATTTTCAGCGAGTCCTCGAAGCATTTGTGAGCCTCATCAAATTCTGCTATAGACATGTAGAGATTACCAACTGCATTGAACATCTTTGCTGCCGTATCCTTCTCTCCAGATTCTAGAGCAGCAGCGGCCTGTTCCAAAATTTCAGCCGGGTCCATGTCTTCGATTTCTTCACTCATTTGACTCACCTGAAAACATCAACGGTGGCGGCCTATATCGCTTTTGATTCTTTCTGAACGACCGCAGATGCTATAATAAAACGTCTGGAAAGAGCGCGGGTCAGGAATAGAGATGAAAATCGAACTATCGAGGCATAATTAAGACTGGGTTTTCAAGAAGAGACCGTACTGTGTCTTTGACAACGAATTGCTCATCGCCTACCTGGACTTCCAAAAGTTTCCTCAACTCGAATCGACGAAGATAGCCTACTGCTTGTTCACGATCAATGTTCAGGTCCTTCATCAGCTTGCTAAGACCTTTCTTGTCACCACTGAATTCAGCGAATTTCCTAAAGACTGAACTCCACTGCATCATGACGAGATACAGTAGTGTTCTGAGCATACTATCTACATTTTCTCCGGTCTTGGCTGAAACAGGGAACACTGGGAGACCAGCAAGAAATCGAAGATTCTTTCTGAGTTGATCAATAGGGCGGGATTCCTGAAGATCCTGTTTGTTAGCAGCAACAACACAGGGCACACCAGGTAAGAAGAATGCAATCTCTCTGAAAAACAACTTTGCACGGGCATCGGACTCTGGATCAACTGAGTCAACTACAAAGATGATTCCATCAGCACCTTCACTGAGAATCTTCCGCATTGTACGAAATCGAAGGAGTCCGGGAGTGCCGAACATGAAGACATTCATTCCATCCACATTAGCAAGACCATGGTCCATTGCAATTGTAGTTCCCCTACGTTCAACATTGATACATGCACCATTTGTGATGTGATGAATCATCAGGCTCTTGCCAGCCTCATAGGGACCTGTTACGACAATCTTCATGCAACCACCTAATTGTGACTTCTAATTAGTATATTTCCAATATTCTGATGCTCATTATAAGGTTTGTAGTGCTATTATCGGTCTAACAACATCAGGCGCCACACATCAGGTATGTATCACTAGTTTTCTTGGAATGCGCAAATTAGCAAAATGAGACCTGTTGAATAAGACCGGCCGCTCGCAGCAGCAGTCCTCAAACATGGACCCCGTAAGGTTCTCCATTGTAATCATAGGAACTTGGTCTCGATGAACTGAACATCCTGAGCAAGACTCGCACCGGGTAATCCTTTAGATTTCACGACTTCCCCAACAGGGCTATACGATTCTGGGTCAAGTTCACTTCACAAGGCTTATAGCCAGCGCCACGAAGCGATGCGCCATTCTAAGAGAGTGGTTCGATTTGGATATCAAGAAGGTCTCTGAAAACATCCATGAAATCCCCAAAGGCACCCAACCATGTATGAGGGTACCGGTCACAATTTTTGCTTCTGATAAGCTAGTGCAGAAGATGAGGCAAGATATGACCTTCACACAAGCAACAAATGCAGCGTGTCTACCAGGGATATACAAACACAGCATTGTGCTGCCTGATGGCCATCAAGGTTATGGATTCCCAATAGGAGGAGTTGCTGCAACCGATTACGAATCGGGCGTAATTTCTCCAGGTGGTGTCGGTTATGACATCAATTGTGGTGTCAGGATTTTGAGGACAAATCTTGACGAGAGTGATGTACGACCTAAGGTTAGAGATCTGATCGACCGATTATTTGCTGATGTGCCCACGGGTGTAGGTAAGCAGGGCAAAATCGACCTGCGAAATAACAAAGGGATAGATGATGTACTTGCAAATGGTTCAAAGTGGGCAGTAGAACAAGGCTATGGATGGGAAGAGGATCTAGAACATCAGGAAGCCAACGGTAGACTCGACATCGCAAATCCTTCAGACGTTCCAGATTCTGCTAAGAATAGAGGTCTCAGACAGAGTGGAACCCTTGGGTCAGGGAATCATTTCCTAGAGATTCAAGTGGTCGATGACATCTATGATGACGAGGCTGCGAAGCTCATGGGCATCACCCGAAAGAAACAAGTCATGGTGATGATACACAGCGGTTCTCGTGGGCTTGGGCATCAGGTGTGCTCTGAATACATCAAGACAATGACTCATGCAATGAGAAAATACAACATTGAGGTGCCTGATCGAGAATTATGTTGTGCACCTACTACATCACCAGAAGGACAGGCTTACTTGGGAGCAATGAGTGCTGCAGCCAACTATGCTTTCGCAAATAGACAAGTGATGATGCACTGGACAAGAGAGGCATTTGCGAAGGTGATGGGAAGCTCCGCAGAGGATTTGGATATGGGTCTCATCTACGATGTCGCTCACAATATGGGCAAGGTTGAGGAGCACGATGTAGATGGAAAGAAGACAAAAGTCGTTGTTCACAGAAAGGGTGCGACTCGTGCATTTCCACCAGGTCATCCTGAAGTACCATCCAAATACCGAAATGTTGGGCAGCCAGTCATCATCCCAGGGACAATGGGTACTGCATCATACATTCTGATCGGAAATCAAAAGGGAATGGACTTGACTTGGGGTTCAACCGCTCATGGAGCAGGTCGGTTCATGAGCCGCTCAAAGGCAAAGAAACTGTTCTTCGGAAAAGAAGTACAACAAGAACTCGCTTCAAAAGGAATTATCGTAAGAGCAACCAAGGGCATCGTGATTGCAGAGGAAGCACCTGGAGCATACAAAGACGTGGATGAGGTAGTGAAAGTTTCGGATGAATTAGGTATCGCTACAAAGGCTGTGAGGTTACGACCCATTGGTGTCATCAAGGGATGACACTCTCGAACGTTCTTTCGTTACGATATCAGCAAGTACCATTGCTACACCTATAAGAATCACAATGAATCCAATAATGGTAGTTGGACCTGGAAGCTCAAAGAATATGAGAGCTGCCAATATGGTTGCACCAATTGGTTCTCCAAGCACTGCAGATGATACCACATATGCAGGCACCTTGGTCAGGAGATAGTTGTTTACAGAATGACCGAGAACTGTTGGGAATATAGCAAGGCCAATAAAGATCATTACCTCAGTTGGTTCGAACACTAGCACGTTGAGGTTTAGTGGAATACAAAATCCAAGTGTTGTGATTGCCGCGATGAAGTAGATAACAGACGTATAGACTGTTATTGGCATCTCTTTTGCGAATCGTCGGCCCCCTATGAAATAGAGTGCGAGAAATAAAGCACCCGTGAGAGCCAGGAGGTCACCTGTCAAAGCAACAAAGTCGGTTCCTCCAAAATCGCCCCATGCTAGAAACACCGCACCTACCACCGCAATTATGATTCCCACCCAAGACCTGCGACGAAGAGATTCCCCCAGTATTAGTGTGGAGAGAAGCGCAGTGAAAATCGGTGATGAGTTAACTAATACTACGCTTGCAGCTATTGAGGTCATGGAAAGTGATTGAAACCAAGTTGAGAAGTGAAGTGAGAGGGTCACACCTATTGCAATTAACCAGTGCCAGTTCTCTCGCACAACTGGTTTTCTCAATGCCGAGAAGTCTCTTCGAGCTGCACCAATTACAGCCATCAGTAAGGCACCATATAGTGTCCTCCAGAAAACAATTACGAGTGGCGGAGATGTGCTTAAACGAATGAAGATGCTGGCACTTGAAACCATAGATACCGCGAGTATTAGAAGAAGAATGATCTGAGTCTTACTACTAGATTCATCGATTAGTGACTCAGCCATTTTCTACACCGTTGCTTGATGGATTCCAAACCCACATCCAACACACTTCAAGTCTTCATCATCGACTTCTGCCACATGAGAGTTACATGAGGGACATTTCTGCACAATCAGGTTTTGTAGATTATGTGCTCGGAGTGTTCTCTCAACATCATCAAGTGTTCTATATTCGATGAGCACCTTGCCATCAGCACCTCGGACCATCTTTGATAAAGAATCGATGTCACCCTCAAAAAACATCAGGATTGGCTTCACGAGCTCGATTGCTAGCATGATCTCCATTCCGACACCTAGAGAGGGATTAGAAACTTCAGTGATAACAAAATCACACATTCGGACATTATGTACATCTCGCCTGTAAATCTCCTCTGGTTCTGCTTGACCAAGGAACTGAGGGGCGAATACATTTAGACCAAGGTCTTCAAGTATTGTCACGGCACTGCTGCAAAATTCATCCTTTCGTGATGCTTTCATGATAATTGGAGCTGAAAGATAAACTTGGACCATCTTGGAACCTCTCGTGAATGTTATTGTTGCGTCTATCCTTCCGGACCAGTAGATTCTGTGGCTGCACCAATTTCGGAGATTGATGGAACGGAATCATCATCCACAAGAATCTCATATTTTCCAGAGCGACCAAGAGAGAGCTGAACCTTACCTCTCCAATCTTTTGCCCAACCATCATCAATTCTAATCACTTTGCCTGCAGAAAGGTCAGAACCCTCTCCAAAACCCCATAGTGAGAGAATAGTGGATCCAGTTTCATCAGCAACAAGAACCTCTGTGAGTTGGGTCTTCCGCCCTGTTCGAGTATTGACCATCTTAGGTGGTGCCACAGAAACAATACGGACGACTAAGTCTAGGACATTCTTTCCTGGTTCAACTTCTGATAATTTCAAGCGGTTTTCCTCTGGTTTGTTGAATCATACTAGCAAATCAGTCTTTCCGCTTGTCAGAATTAGTCTTGATTCTCCTCTTCATCACCTGAATCGAACAGCCGGTCAAGCTCTGCAAGAGTTTCTCCATTGAGTGGGAGATACGGGTGGTCGTCGTCGTCGTCGTCATCATCATCATCTGATTCGGCAACTCCAAAACCTCCAACTGAACGATCTAAGGGACCTAGAATGGTTTCTAACTCGATAAGTGATTCAGCATCAATCTCTTCAGTTTCTTCAGACTCACTTTCCAACGGGATAGTCTCGTCACTTCCGATGGCTTGGAGGGCAGTGTCTATATCCTCATCAGATGCCTTTTCGATCTCTGTTGCTATGATATCGTCAATATCATCTGTTTCAAGAGCCTCAAAGATGATGTCCTTAGCCATCTTTATTGCGTCAGTATTCTCTTCAATTATCAGTTCGAAACCAGAATCGTCAGCTGCCACCTCCGCAATCTCAAGTTCAGGTTCTATTGGCTCAGGTTCTGGCTCTGGTTCTGGTTCTTCATCTAGAGGTTCTTCGATTGGTTCTTCAACGACCTCAGGTTCTGGCTCTGGTTCAAGTTCATCAGCTTCGGGTTTCTCGATTGAATCTTCAACAACTTCAAGTTCTTGTTCGATTTGAAGTTCTACCTCTTCTTCAACCGCTCCATCATCTATGGTAGGGACTTCAAACGCCTCGGGGGCGTCAACTGTAATTTCAGACTCTTCTTCTGCAATAGCTTCTTCTACTTCATCCTCTGCATCTTCTTCAATGATCTCATACTCATCGAGATCTTCAATCACATGACCTTCTTCATCGACATAGACCTCTTCAATGACGTCCTCTGTTTCTTCCTCTTCTTCTTTGGCTTCTGTATCTTCTGCTTCTGCTATTGCATCTTCAGTGGCTGCATCGGTGAACTTCATCAACTCTGAAGCAGGGAGGTCTGGAAGAGCAATGCCAACGTATTGCGCAGCTGCGCCCATAAGAATGCGTAACATCTCGTCTCGACGGTCTTTGTCAATTGCTACCATAGGATATGTAGGAATTCCCAGTATCTTCTGGACAACTTCAGGTTTCATTGCATTTGGCTTATCCTGCTTGTTTGCCATCGCAAAGATAGGCACTTTTGGTGCATCTCGTTTGATCAGCTTGAGAATATCCTTACTGATGATAACGTTTCTCAAACTAGAATCACACACTAGGAAAATAACGTCCGCACCATGGAAGTAGAACCGCCACAAAGTTCGGAACCGTTCCTGTCCTGCAAAGTCCCACAGTACCAGTGAGTAGTTGCCAAAACGGATGTTCTCAACTGTTTCTAGATTCAACGCGATAGTTGGAACATACTGAAGAGGTGGCGTATCACCTAAGAGGAGATGTAGTGTGGTCGTCTTCCCAACACCGCCCTCTCCGACCAGAGCGATCTTGAGTCTGGTTGTGATAGATGGTTCGATAAGGGTTTCATAATTCGTGAGTGCACCTTCAATTCCTTTCTTCTTGAAGGTCTTTCTTAGTGCTTTAAGAGCCACGTCTATCTTTTCGTAGGTATTGCCTTCATCCTCACCCTTGTCAGTTACAAAGACAAGGACTGCATCCTCAATCCAGTCTTTTCCAAGGAACTTGTGATCTCCAATAATCAAAGGTAGTTCTGAAACCTGGCCGTGTTCTGTTCTGAGCTCTTCTCTTGTGGAGATGAATTCATTCAATGTATCTTCTTTCACCTCAACTGGCCAGTACTGGGTTGACGCAATTACTTGCCGGTTGGAAATGCGAACAAGGAAGGTGTTGTGAATCACTTCAATATCACCGGGTTCAATCAAACCGAGAGGCTAGGTTTCTGAAGCCTCTAAGTCAGTAAGTTAATCATTTGGGTATAGATTAAGATGTTCTGTGTGTATATTTTGATATTCCGTGTATATATTAATGCCCCCGGAGAGAATAAGGTTGGAGCGGCGGGTCCGCCAAGGCGAACCTTCCGCATCCGTGGAGCTCTTCTAAACAGAATGCATGGCAAAAATTACATGCGCAAGATTTGCCCAATGAAGGGCATTAGGGACCAGAACTCACTTTGGGACCGTGTTCGGTGTGAGTTCCTTGACGGGGGAAGCCATGCAAGCCTGTTTCGAAAGACTTCACCTGCTCAAAAGATAAAATAACATATGAAGCTTTCTAGGTTTTTACAGGACATCTCCTATCTAGAATTCACTGGAATAATCGCAGAATCGTCGAGGGCAGCTTGGAGAAATCGCAGCAGTATCAAGTCTGAATTTATGAACCGCGATTCCACTAAAATGTTATTAGTTGCCCCCAAACCGGATTTGCGAAGTGAGTGATTTCACTTATCGTGGGAAGTTGTCCCGTAGCAATCGTAGGTGATGATGGACCATCTCCATCTGCTTTGGATCGTCGGGCGTTTTCTCAAGATCCGTGACAAGTGTCTGAAGGAAGTACTCGGGGAAGAATAACCTGACACGTATATCGTTCAGTAAGAACAACCATTTGTCATAATCACCAGAAGCACCCTTTCTTCTCTTCTCAGATATGATTCGGAATTTCTTGAGCGTCTGAATCGCAGACTTCAGCTCCTTCGGGGGAATCGCGAGAGTTGCTTCCAGTTCAGAAATATTGACAGGTCTTCTCCTAAGCTCACTAAGTGTGTCATAGCAGTCAGGATCAGCCAATACCTGTGCAACAGAAACCGTGTCTTCAGGAGTCTTCTGCCATTCAGTCAGGAACTCCAAAACTTCAGTCTTGTATTCGGCAGCAAGTTCAGGGTCTAGAACACTGCCAGCCGCCTCCATCGCTATTAGTGGTGGGGCTCGGAAAACTTCAAGATCTTTAATCATGAAGACACAGGTTCGACCAATCTCGTCAACCCATTCGGTCTTCACGAGACCTAGCTCTTCAAATGGTGCGACAATAGAATCCACGCTCACACTGGGTAATCCTGTGACCATTTTGAGCCATTCCTCGAGATCCTCCTTAGAGATGCCTCCTTTCCAGATCTTTGGAAACACAGCGCGCGAAACCTCATCTGAGAATAGTCTCGCTAGACGTGACTCGTCAGTCATTCCTGCAAGCCTGATAATCCGACGGTAAGTATTGTCGATTTCAATCTGCAGTTCAGCGTCAGTCATGGCAACGACCGCATTAGTAAGGGGTGTGACCACGGAGGTAATTGCAGCCTCGTAGGTCTTTGGATCCTCTGAAGTCGTGAGTAAGAGGGAAACACAGTACTGTTCCTCTTCTCTAACAATTCCAGTATAGTAGGAAGCTACACTGTATTCTTCACCTCCAATTCGAACACTCAGTGATGAGAATCCAGCGGAGGCGTCACCCATGGCATGTGACGTGAAGATACGCATAATCTCTGTGTTGAGATCTTCTCGATAATAATCCGCAAAGTCACCAGGTACTTTCGCCTTTAAGACAGCGCCTATTTTTGAGTCCCAATCTATGAGTAACATTGCAACGGGCATTTTACTTCTCTCCCAGTCCCTGGAGCAGGTAAGTACAAAGCTAGATTGATTTACGATGAATCGAGCCAGCCTAAAAAACCTTGTCTTATTTGAACCCGACTATAAGAAATATCGACCAATTCAGCGCTTTTTGGATGGGTGTTTTAGATTTCAAAGACCTTTCTATGTGTTCAGGATGATTGTATCCGTGATAATGTCATAGATCTCATCCACAACTTGATCGAGTGAATTCTTAGCATCAATCAATTCGAATGTCGCGGAGTCATTTTCAACCATCTCAAGATAGTTTTGACGAACTTTGATAAGTCGGTCAAGTTTTTCGAATTGCAGATTGGCTTTTCCAGTCCTTCCTGTTGCACGCTCTAAACCAATTTCAGCCGGAACATCAAGAATGAACACAATATCAGGTTCAGGAGCTGAGATTCCCTCACGGTTTCTTCTAAGGATTTCTTTCCAGTGAAGATCCAAGACTGTTGATTGGTAGGCACCTGAGGCAAAGAAATAGCGGTCCATGAGGACTACCTTTCCTTCTTCGAGGGCGGGTTGGATCCTATTGGCAATGTGCCACTCACGGTCCCTGGTGTAGAGCTCAAGTTCTTCCTCAGGAGTAAGTTCCCCGACTGGAGACTTCGCTCTAATCTCCTTACCCCATTGACTCTCTTTAGTTGGTTCTCTAAGATGGACAACATCGTAACCATCATCTTGAAGCCGCTTCACTAAATCCTTGCAGGCACAGGTCTTACCCGAGCCATCAATCCCCTCAAGGACAAACAGAAACCCTTTGGTTATAATTTTGGTCTCATTAGACAAGTAGGAATTCTCCTGATCGCACGAACGAGATTTCTCAAACTCGAACTCGTATTAGATGCTTCGGTTAGTCTCTCTGAAGGAAAGCTTATATGATGGATGTCGTAGGATAGGTTAACCTATCCTAGGGTGTGAGAGATCTGACCTATCGCAAATTTGGAATTCTTTTGACTATGGCTCTGATAATTATGATGAGTTCAGTAGACTCTGTGTATGCTCAGAGAGGCTCAGAAGCCATTGTTGCGGCAGAGGAAATCACACTCACGGTAGACTTTGGAAATGGAACCATACTTGAGTTCTACAATCTTTACGGCTCAAACGTTCTCGATGTGACCTCAGAGGTCCTTAACACTCAGGTACAGTGGTATGGACCGTTGGCATACATACGTGGAATAGAGGGAGTTGTTGGCCAAGGAGAGTTTGGGTGGCAATACTGGGTTAATGGTGAGTTTGCGTCTGCAGCTGTGAACCTGTATTCCCTTGATGATGGTGATACAGTGTCATGGGTATACTCATCCCCAGAACCAATCGTGCAAGAAGACCCGACATTCATCCCCGGAGTGATTCTCATCACGGCATCTGGGTTCGGATTCATTGCCATTGTCTTTGTTCATACCGCAAGGAGAATACGATAGAATGAGAAAGAAATTGATACTTGTACTTGTAGTCGCGCTGTTCATGTTTTCCATGACAAAAGCACCACAAGCATCTGGATATAGTTCTGAAATTGCTATTGGCTCAACAATAGAATGGCACGTTGACGGAGCCCCAAATGATGCATTCAACATGTTCTATACTGGCGGGGGTGATTGGGTTGCAGAAAACGGGAGTTCCATGACACTTAGCATTCTGAATGTTGGAGAGGATGTCGGAGGACGTTTTGAACTTGGGAATGTGACTGTGATAGCAAATGATACTGAAATAGCAAAAGATCTTACTCTCGGAGTATGGGGAACCCCAACTGAGTGGTGGCCAGGGCTCATCGTCGATGTTGGACAATTTAGCATAGAAAGTTTGAATGCTACAGCATACGCTTCTGCAGAGCGAATATCAGGTAACTATCTCAATGGCACAATGACATCTCACTACGAAAATATCTCTGTGGGCAACGTACTCGTGGAATGCATTGTATTTGATTATGAACAGGATCCGTCTGGTTTTGGCGAGCCGCAAGTCACTCATTTAGCGTACGAACTAGGAAGCGGAGTACTAGTTGAAGGAAGAACGAGCTATTCATTTGGTGTTCCATACAATCTCGAGATCAGCCTTGTTGGCACTGGCACTCCTATTGTGACGCCTATATCAGAATTATATCTTGTACTACTAACAGGGGCTCTTATTGCAGTTGTAATCGTAGTCTACGTCATAATAAGTCGTCGTAGTTAAAGGAGGGTTACAGATATGGAATCCCATCAACCTCACAACAGAATGAGAAGTAGTAGATGGATTTCCATAGCTGCAATCATGACCGCTCTCGCATTGGTTGGCAACTACGCACTAGTGGCCATTCCAAATCTAGAGCTTGGATCAACAGTCCTCTTTGTAACGGCATACGTCTTTGGAGCACAGATGGCCATTTGGTCAACTCTGATTATGTCCGTCTTATTTGGGGTCATCAATCCATGGGGAGGGTTCATACCTCAAATTTGGATATCGCAAGTCATTGGTTGGTTCTATATCGTAACGATAGGATCAATTATGGGGAAACGCGGGGCTAGTGGGAAAAGATTGGAACCCAGAAAATGGGAGCTGGCGATCACGGGGGCTTTTGTCACTTTTATTTTCGAGCAGATCACCAATCTCGGATATTCAGCCACATTTGGCGTGCCGTTTTTCCTAGCGGTTATAGCTGCGATTCCGTTCACGATACTTCACATCGTATCCAATGCGGTGATATTCTCACAAGTGGTACCGATGTTAGATGTAGCACTAACAAGGCAGCTCAAAGACCTTATCTGGAGTGCTGAGTCAGAGGTTCAAGTAGAGAAGTTGGAGAGTAGTATGTTTTGACATGGAAAGACGAGTTCATTAGACTCTCTGAGCCTGCGGATGGGCGTGTTGCACCAGCATTCAAACCGCATCAAGCTGCAGTGGCTCATGTCATGATAGGTAGAGAGCAACCTTTGGGAAGGTATGAACTTTGTGACAAGATGTCGATTGGAGAGGGAAGTGCGAGAACTCTCTTGAAACGACTCACAGAAGCAGACTACATTGAACCTGAGGGAAAGCAAGGCCAGAGGTTGACTACTAGTGGCCAACGACTTTTTGATGAAATGATACGTGACGTTCCGATTGGACTGATGTTAGATGTCAAACAACTTGTGATGTATGAATATGCCTTCGCCAATCTTGTCAAGAATAAAGCATCAGTAGTGACAGACGGGGTTCGTCAGAGGGATGAAGCAATTATCCAGGGAGGATATGGGAAAGCTGGAGCATCAACCATTGTACAGAAGAGCGTTCGATTAGTCATGCCACCGGACGATTTCCACATTCTACTAGCATATGAGGCTGAAACACTACTAATTATAGAGAGTCTGCGGCCTGAGGACAATGATGTTGTCATCATAGGTTCCGCCGACGACCCGAACTTAGCCAGGGAGGTTTCGATGGCCGCAGTCATGACGCTCTTCGATGAGGGTTAGTGATGCAATCGGACCTATTTGGAAATGTTCCGGAGATTGTTATTGATATACATGAGACCGGTGGGAAAGGAAAGAATTCAGTTAAGCATCTCATGTCAATGTTGGATAAAGAGCAGATCACTTACTCGATTCAGAAAATTCCAATCGGAGACGTCCTTGGTGTTGATGGCATCGCAATTGAGAGAAAGACAGTTAGTGATCTCGTGAATACCCTCAAGGGTAGTGCTTCGGGAGTACCACGACTTACCAAGCAGTTGGATGCACTGCTAGAATACGATAAGCCCTATGTCTTGTTAGAGAACATTCTCGCTATTAGAAGAGACCCTATGAAGGGATGCATCTACATCCCATTCTCCTCGAAGCAGACCAAAGGAAAACCATTCTTCGTGACGATGGAACGAGCAAGCTATATTCATCCAAGTTCGTTGGATGCGCTGATTGAAAGCATCAGTGAGCGAGGTATACAAGTGATCAAGGGATTTAACGCATTGCACTCAGCAGGTCTCCTGTATGGGGTTCTCATTGGGGATACAGACAAGAGAAAGCAGAAAGGTCAGAGACTTCCTGTAATCAGAACGAGGAAAGGTCTCGATTCAATGAACGATGAACAAGAATTCTTCATCGCAGGCGTCCCAGGAGTAAATGTTGTTCGTGCCAGGAGTATACTGGAGCGTTTCGGTTCTCCTCAAGAAGCAATACTTCAGATTGATGATTGGGGGAAGATACCAGGAATAGGTCCAAAGACCATTGCCTCAGCCAAGAAGTTACTTTTCTCAGATTATGAGATCAGTGAGCCAGAAACATCTGAAAATGACGATAGTGTCTCAGATTCCTGATATTGCCAGCTCGCAAGTTTTAAAAGAACTAACTATTCTATGGCTGTAGAATACTTAGATGTGGTGATTCGAAAATGGGAGATGTCCGAATAGCAATCGCTGGGCTTGGCAACTGTGCGTCTGCGCTGATTCAAGGTACACACTACTATAGAAACGCTAAGGCAGATGAACAAGTTTCAGGTCTAATGCATGTAGATTTTGGCGGGTACTTTCCAAAAGACCTCAAATTTGTTGCGGTCTTTGAAGCAAACAAGAATAAGATTGGTCTTGATATAGCCGAGGCCATGTGGGTAGAGCCAAACTGCTGTGTAGCATTCGCCCCTGATGTTCCAAAAACTGGTGTCAAGGTGCTACCGGGCCCCATATCAGATGGTGTTGCACCCCACATGAGGGAGTCTTTCTTTGCTTATGATGAGAAGGAATTGGAATCCGTGAATATTGTGGATGAACTGAAGAAGTCCAAGGCGGACATGCTTGTTTCTTACCTCCCTGTCGGAAGTGCAGAGAGCTCGAGGATTTATGCAAAAGCTGCACTGGAAGCTGGAATAGGGTACATCAATGCAATTCCGGAGTTTATTGTGTCAGATCCCAAATCCCCACTCGCACAGGCTTTCGAAAAAGCGGGAATTCCATGTGCAGGAGATGACATCAAAAGTCAACTCGGGGCAACAATTCTTCATCGTGTCCTTGCACAACTGTTTGACAAGAGGGGTTTAACTCTTCAGAACACATACCAGCTCAACATTGGTGGAAACACAGACTTTGAGAACATGCAGGTTGAGAACAGACTGAGCTCAAAGAGGATCAGCAAGACGGAAGCAGTCACGAGCTGTGTTGATTATGAATTACCAACCAAGATTGGTCCAAGTGACTATGTACCATTCCTAAACGACAACAAGGTTTGCTACATCAGCATAAGGTCTAAGGCTTTTGGAGACCTTCCACTTGACCTTGACTTGAAGCTATCAGTCCAAGACTCGCCCAATAGTGGTGGAGTCATTATCGATGTTGCTCGAGCCATTAAGATTGCACTCGATAGAGGAATTGGAGGAGAACTCTCAAGTATCAGCTCATATAGCTTCAAACATCCACGATATCAGATAGACGACTTTGAGGCAAGAGATCGCGTTGATGAGTTCATTGACGGGAAGCGCGAGCGTTAGTATAACCAAAATAAAAAGTGAGTCAGCCTAGTAGTTCACTAGGCTAACTTCTTTCATTGCAGAGTTGAAAAACTCTTGACTGATTTTTCATCAAGTTTCTGCAGAACTTCGATAACAAGTTGAACTGCACTTTCAACATCACTCATGTCCAATATTCCATGGTGGGAGTGGATGTATCGAGTTGGAACTCCTAGAAACAGTGAGGGCGCACCCATTCCTGCAAGATGAATTTGACCAGCATCAGTTCCGCCAGCTTTGAGGAAAGATGGTTGATGTCGAATGTCTTTCTCTTCGGCAATTTCCATGACAAACTTGCGGAATTTCGGATTTGGAATCATTGATCCATCACCTGCAGAGATTGACACACCTTTACCCATCTTCTGGACCAATCCTTCAGATCCTGGGGAATCACCAGAGATGTCAACATCTAGTGCAAAGCCAATATCAGGTTTAATCATCTGAGCAGTTGTCTTGGCACCTCTGAGACCGATTTCTTCTTGCACGGTTGAACAGAAGTAGACAGTGTTTGGAAGCTCAATGTTGTTTTCAGATATACGACGAAGTGCTTCAAGTGCAATGAACACACCAATACGGTCATCGAATGCCTTTGCCACGGCAAGAGTGACCTCTCGGGTCTCTTCTTTTGCATCCTTGTCATCTCCATCTTTCTTCTCCTTCCGTGTTCTCTGCATTGTGCGGAAGTAGGAAACAGGGACAGCTGGATCACCAACTCGAATTCCGAGTTTCTTGACCTCTTCTGCTGATGAACAACCAATATCGATGTACATCTTGTCCTTCGTGACAACTTTGTTACGCATCTCAGGAGTAAGAAGATGTGGCGGTGGAGCACCAATCACTCCAACAATTTTCTCACCCTTGAATGGCTGAATCAGAACCTCTTGTGTCAAGAGGGTCTGGTCCCACCAACCTCCTAGCTGATGAAACTGAAGAAAACCATCCTTCTTGATGTTGGTGATAACGAAACCAATCTCATCAACGTGACCAGCAAGCATTATCTTCGGGCCACCAGTTCCCTTCTTGAATATCAAGGATCCTAGACCGTCTTGGAGGATTTCGTCTGCGTATTCTTTGCCATAATTATGAGCCACTTTCTGTGCTTCTGCTTCATGGCCGCTTGGACCAAAAGCATCACAGAGTTGCTCTAGAAATTTTAAATTAAGATCTGAATCTGTCATGGAACTCACTCAATTTCCTGTAGTTTACTTGTATTCTGCGAAATAACTCTCTTTAGTGGTTTTGGTTTGAGCAGTAAAAGGAAAGTGACTAGGAAGGAGCCATGGAACTCTTGGCAAGCATACTGAATGCCTCTTCGACATTTTGGCCTGACTGTGCACTCGTTTCAAGATAGCCTGTGAGATTGTGTTCACGAACGAATTCTTCAGCCATCTCACGTGTGACAATTCTGTGCTCAATTAGGTCCACCTTGTTCGCAATGAGAATTATTGGAATCCTCTCTCCTAAAGCATCCTCAGTTTCCTTGATCCACTTTGGCAAATCTATCCATGTGCTCTTACGTGTCGTGTCAAAAACAAGCAGGGCACCTTTGGAGCCCCGATAGTAGCTTCCACGAATGAAATCGAATCGCTGTTGTCCTGCAAGGTCCCACACAAGAAGTTTCACTATGACATTGCGACCGTTTGCAGC
>JAGXOC010000442.1 GCA_019894665.1 Candidatus Thorarchaeota archaeon | reverse complement strand
CACTACATCTTGTCATTTCTGTACCTTCTTTCTAAAATAGTGATCACTTTTTCAAGTTTCAATTTTGAAGCTCCTTATGATTTATGATATATGATGATTTCAATACAGTTATGACATTCTACAACAATCTCTTCTTCTGTTATAGAACGAATAGCCACATTTGTTTCGTTCAATGAGGTATCACATCTTTCACATTTCATTCACTCAGCTCCTACAAGAATAAGGTCAGCCCGCCCCCGATCACATACTCAAGGAGAAAGGTTCGCGTGGTTAGGAGGGTAGAAATCAAGGGGGCAGGCTGTTGGTTCATCGGTTGTTTCTCCTATCAAACTTAATCATGCTTATTTCCTGCTCTAGGCGGCGTATCTTTTCTTCAAGAGAACTTACCCTGTCGCGTAGGGTCTCCCTGTTTTCCTCTAAGTACATCTCGCTATCGTGTTTCGCTCTTGCTTCTTCCTCCAGTTTGCGAATACGTTGAAGATGGTCGCTTAATGTTTCAG
>JAGXOC010000441.1 GCA_019894665.1 Candidatus Thorarchaeota archaeon | reverse complement strand
CTGCATTACTGTACGGCCCAAGCTGATAGGGGAAGAATGGTGGATAGACCTCTGAAGAAACCTCTTTGAATATCAAGAACATCTGATACACGAACAACGTCTTTCCTTGTACAGGAACGTCATCAGCACCTATCAGCATCAGGATATGATTTCGTACCTCTTGTTTGTCGTATTCTATTTCGCTCATCTCTCATTCCTCCTTCCTAGTCCATCGACTAATTCAGTCAATCCGCCAATGACCAGAAAACTACCAAAAACAAACGCCCAAGCCAAGGGAAATTCAGCCAAAGGTGCACCTGCAACAGACACCCATAGTAATGCAAGAAGAAACGAGAAACATGCAACCAGTCCAAAGGCAGCTAGCCAGAATCTCATCTCTCATTCCTCCAAAACAACTCCTCATCAATCGACAGAAAGATACAAAGCTCCATCCCGTAAGGGGGACCATACAAGACATTTCCCACGTAATACGCCCACCAATTACGCATATAGGCCCACCAC
>JAGXOC010000440.1 GCA_019894665.1 Candidatus Thorarchaeota archaeon | reverse complement strand
CACACGTAGCTTGATGAGCAAGAGAGTTCGTCAGAGAGGTCTACAGTCACCAAGCAAGGTGCTTATTGACTATGATGTAGGGCAGAGGGTAGACATTGTGATAGACCCAGGTTTCCACAAGGGAATGCCACATAGAAGGTATCAAGGCAGGACAGGTGTTGTTACTGCGTTGAGAGGTCGAGCAATTGTTGTTGATGTAAGCCTTGGAAAGGCAATGAAGACTCTTATCATTAGACGTGAGCATCTCCAACCAAGTAGAGGCTGAGGGGATTAAGAATGCCTAAGGAGATAATCAGCGAAGAAGAAATTACCCTTCCTCAGGTTAAGAAAGTCTTGACACAGAGGGCAAAGGAAGGAGAGCTGTCGTTTCAGCAATCAATAACTCTTGAACATGCTTCATCTTTTTCAAAGATGGCACCAGCAGTATCTATTAAACTCGTAGAGAAATTGATGAAAGATTACAAACTCTCAAGAGCTCAAGCAGTTCAAACTGTTAACATC
>JAGXOC010000043.1 GCA_019894665.1 Candidatus Thorarchaeota archaeon | reverse complement strand
AATTTCCCTCCGCTTGGACCCTCCGGGTTGATTAATCGTTCAAGTTCCACAGAGGTGATGACATCTGGATTTTCTCCGTAACCAAACTCTTCCACGATTGTTGGATTAAAGGGCTCAAATCCAGTTGCAAGAATAACAGCTCCGACTTCAATGACCTCAGTCTTGTCTTCCTCCTCGTAGCGTAGAGACTTAGGTTCACAGACTCCAGCACAGGATTGACACCCGATGCAATTGACTATGTCAATGTAAGGTGCGATAGGTACGGCATCCGTGGAAGGGCGGACCATTGCCTTCCTCTTTCCTAACCCGTTGTTGTATTCATCCACAACATCTACTGGACAAACCTCAAGACATCGGTTGCAGCCTGTACAACTTTCAATGTCTACATATCTAGCTCTCTGTTGCACCGTGACGCGGTATCGCCCAACATTGCCTCTCACATCAGTGATATCAGAGAGAGTCATGATCCGAATGTTGGGATGCCTAGCGGTCCTAGCCATCATGGGTCCCAATATACAGATGCCGCAATCAAATGTGGGAAACAACTTGTCCCACTTTGCCATATGACCACCAAGAAAGCCCTCTCTCTCAACAATCACGGTCTCGACACCTGCATCAGCTAGCTCAAGGGCAGCCGTCAGACCAGCAACCCCACCCCCAACGACCATTGCTCGCTGAGTCATTGGAAGTCCTTGAGTAGATATAGGATTAGAGTCACGCACCTTGGCAATTCCTGTGTCGATTATGGCTGCGGCTTTCTTCGTTGCAGTTTCAGGATCGTCATAGTGTACCCAGCTACACTGCTCACGAACATTAGCCATGTGAAGATGTCCAGGATCCACTCCAGCTTCTTTCATCGCGTCGCTGAATAGTTCCCTGTGAAGGAGCGGTGAACATCCAGCAATGACCACTCTCTTCGCCTTGCTCTTCTTTATTTTTCCGATAAAATCGTAAACGCCCTGTTCTGAGCAGAGATGATCATCAACCTCAACCAGAGGAATACCCATTGATTCATACCTTTCTCGTAGAGAATCAACATCCAAGGTATCAGCTATATTTGAGCCACATTTACAGAGGAAGACTGCAAGTTTATCTTTGTCCTTTTCTTTGGACTTTGACTTTGCTGTCGATTTCTTGCTCAAAGATTGCACCGTTTCCTGAAGTTATTTTCTCATTTGTACATTGATGAAGTATTGGGTACCGGTTCTGCCAACTGGATTGTTTACTTTGTAACGATTAGGGTCATACCGGATAATTCTTGTGGAATATACGCGAAATCAAGTAGAAAACCATTGGTATTATACGACTAACCAGTGATGACGGAGACCTTAGACTTTGAAGCTAAATCCGATGGAATTGTATAATCTACTACCCAAGACAAATTGCAGACTGTGTGAACCAAAAACGTGTATGGCGTTTGCTACAAAACTTGCCCTCGGTGATGTGAAACCTGAAGACTGTCCACCTCTACTAGAGGAAGGATTTGATAAGAAACTCGAGAAGGTCAGAGAGCTGGTTGCTCCGATGGAGTCTGCAGAAGCCACAGGAATCAAGCTTGACGAGGGTCGCTGTTCAGGTTGCGGCAATTGTGTAGTCGTATGCCCCGTAGATGTGGCTGTTGAACCTGATACAGCCATTGGAAAAGCAGGAAAGAGTGGTGACACAGTTTTCAGAGTCGAGAATGGTATATCGAAGATAATTAACCTAGAGAAATGTCGGAGGTTTCCTCCTGACAAACTGAATTGTCGTGTCTGTGAACAATATTGCTGCACTGATGCGATTGAGATTTGGTAGGTGGTTTTGATGGAAGATATTGTTTGTAATGGGTGTTCATTGCTCTGTGATGACGTCGTTGCTGAGATCGACAATGGAGAGGTAAGGTCACTTGGATTATGCTTACTTGGCTTTACTCATCTTGATGTCGCCCTTAAGCATCAGGAGTCAAATTCAGTTGATGACAAACTAGAGAAAGCTGCAGACTTGTTGGCTTCAGCAGAAAATCCTCTAGTCTTTGGATGGTCCAATGCATCGAACGAGGCCATCAAGGAGGGCTTAGCTCTTGCTGAAACACTTGGAGGTCACTTTGATTCCGTAGCTAACCTTGGCGTCGTGCAAGCGATGACTCATAGCATTCATTCCTTGAAACTCGATGCAGACCTAGAGTATGTCCGTAACAATGGCGAGTTCATCATCTATTGGGGGTCAGACCCAGCAGAGAGTGTGCATCGTCATCCAAGTAGATTCGCGGTTCTACCGCGGGGAGAGAAAATTCCGGAGGGTGTTGAGAGTAGAAGAATCGGTGTTGTTGATATACGTGAAACTGAAACAATGAAGATAGCAAACCATCGAATGATTATACCTATTGGATCGGATCTAGAGTTTCTGGAAGCAGTGACATCTGAGTTGGAAGGTAAATCATCAATCACCAGTTCTGTACTAGGAATACCTGCAGCAGAGGTTATTGGATTTGTTAGCGGATTCAAAAAGTCTGATTGCACTGTGATATTCTATGGTAGTGGTATTCTCAATTCTGGTAATGCGTTGGAAAAACTCACAGCTCTTTCACGGTTAGTCCAAGCCGTCAGAAAATCTGGAAAGGAGGCATATGCATTGCCGATGTATCCTGAAACCAACCTTATGGGCGTAGTCAATGTTGCCGATGAAATTCCCAGTTCCCTTCAGAAAATAGTAGCAAATGAATTCACAACCGCGCTGATTGTTGGAGATGATCCATTGTCATCACTTCCAGGACCTGCAGCAAAAGCACTTGCAAAAGCAAAACTTGTCTATATTGGCCCCCCCGGTGGATTGGCTGATAAGAAGGCGACTGTGTCGATCCACACCACTGATATGATCATCCAAGGGTCAGAATCAATGTCAAGACTTGACCAAGTCAAGATTGAATTCAAACCTTGGAGGGGAGTCAGGAAGTCAGAAACAACAAGCGAGATACTGAAAAAACTGCATCAACTAGTAAAGACAAAAGCGTAGATGAGAGGGTTAGAATTATGAAAATAGCAGTTGCTGGAAAAGGTGGCGTTGGAAAGACAACAGTTGCTGGGACTATAGCCAGACTACTTGGGAGAGATGGATTGAAGATACTTGCAGTTGATGCGGATCCAAGCTACACATTATGGTCAGCACTTGGTATCTCGGCGGATGTTGCTAGTAAGATTGTCCCATTAACAGAGAATGAATCCCTCGTAGAAGAAAGATTACAGATAGAAGGAGCTGAGTCTTACAAGGGATTTTTCAAACTCAACCCTCGAGTTGATGACCTTGCTGAAAAATTCGCTATTCCCGGCCCGGACAATGTGAGCCTTCTAGTTGCTGGTACTGTCGAGATTGGTGGATCTGGATGTATGTGCCCTTCAGCGACTCTTCTCAAATCACTCATGCGCCATCTCATCCTCGGTACGGATGAAGCTTTTGTGATGGACATGGATGCAGGTGTAGAAAACCTTGGTCGTGGTACTACGAAAGGGATGGATGCACTCCTTGTTGTTGCCGAACCTGGACGTAGATCTTTAGATATTCTTGGGAAAATCAGAACCCTTGCACAGGACATCAATGTTGGGCGTGTATTTGCGGTAGGCAACAAAGTTGTGACTCCAGAAGATGCAGAGATGATACAAGAATGGGTGGAGAAGGAAGGAATTCCATTATTGGGAATTATTCCATTAGATGAAACCGTTAAACAAGCAGACAGGAAAGGAGTTGCACCAATTGATCTGGATGCTAATTCACCATCAATGCTAGCTATTGCGGAGATAAAACAAAGATTGATTGAAGAAACTAGCAAATAATCGATTATCAAATCCTCTTACATTTTGAAAGAATGGATGGCAATTGATTTACTTTCCTAAACAGACTACTTAACGGGGTTAACGTATGGTTCCGAAAGCTCAAACTCATAATCATGGATGATTCACAACCTTATTATGGCGCTATGTTTGAGGGCACTTCACCACGCACAGGAACTGATTTCAGAATGAAGAAGAAAGCTTACTTCAAGGCGGACGAAGCTGACACTGGGCTTGGCAAATTTAAGGGACTTGAGGTTCGAATCGGCACAATTGTTGACGATGAATGGGACGAACCGATGGGACCAACTCCAATGCCGGGACCAACAACACTCCGTTCGTGGGATCACAAAATCTTAACGAAATATCAACCCTCATACATGCCCTATTGTCAGGTATGCTGTCTCTGCACAATGGGGAAATGTGACCTTTCTGGTGACAAGAGAGGAGCATGTGGTATAGACATAAAGGGTCAGCAGGCGAGAATTGTACTGGCTGCAGCAAATATAGGCTGCGCTGCACATCTGGCGCACTCCAGACATTTGATAGATCATCTTATCGAAGAACACGGTCCAAGAACCGAGTTAATGCAGGGTCCAGGAACTGAGATACATGCACCCGTTACACGTTTAGTTACGGGAATGCGTCCACGAACTTTGGAGGATGCTAGCTTGATTCTCGATTACTGTGAAACTCAGATGACTCACACTCTCTCTGCCACAGCAACAGGTCAAGAAGGAAGTTGGATGGACTTTGAGAGTAAAGTGTTCCATGCAGGGATGATTGACCAACTGAGTATGGAGATTGCCGATCTTGCGCAAGTATCTACATTAGGAATGCCCATGGCAGATCCAGATGCTCCGCTGGTCGAGTCTGGAATTGGAATGATGGACATGGATAAGGCTATCATTCTGACTATCGGACACAATATAGTGCCAGCTGCTTCCATCACTGATTACATCACTGAGAAACGACTCAATGATCAAGCAGAAGTCGGAGGTATGTGTTGCACAGCATGGGATATCACGCGGAGAGATCCTAAGGCGAAAGTTGTTGGCCCAATCTCCTGGCAGCTCAGATTCATACGTAGTGGTCGAGCAGATGTCGTCGTTGTGGATGAGCAATGTGTACGCACAGATGTTGTGAGAGAAGCCAAGAAAGTCCATGCACCTGTCATTTCAACGAGTGACAAGGCAGTAATGGGATTACCTGATAGGTCAGACGATCCTCCTGAATCAATCATAAAAGAACTAGTTTCAGGCAAGATAGATGGATGCTATATCTCAGACCATTCAATAGTTGGAGAGGTCGCTACAAAGGTAGCTATCGCCCTTAAGCCCTCAAGAAGGAAGATGAAGTTCTTCCCATCAAAGAAAGCGATTCAGAAGATGGCAGAAGATTGTAAGAAGTGCAGTGAATGCATCAGAGCATGTCCAAATGACCAGAACGTCATGGAAGCGGTTCTGGCAGCTCAGACTGGAAATATGGAACCACTACGCGAGGTTTACAAGAATTGTATTGGTTGCGCTCGATGCGAATCAGCATGTCCGAACGACTATGATCTGCATAGCTGGATGGTAGTTGCTGGAGAGGCAGACTGTGAAGATGAAAAGTACATGGTCAGAACTGGAAGAGGCGCAATTCAAGACACTGAGATCAGACATGTGGGACAGCCAATTGTCTTTGGTGAGATTCCTGGAGTGATTGCTCATGTTGGATGTGCCAATTACCCCAGTGGCGGTGACGATGTACATCACATGGCAGAGGAATTTGCCAAGCGACGTTATATTATCGTGACCTCGGGATGCGCAGCAATTTCAATGGGTCATGTTAGAGATGAGAATGGTCAGTCGATCTATGAGCGACGAAGTGGTGCGTTTGATGCAGGCTGCGTTGTTAACGTTGGTTCTTGCGTTGCTAACTCACATATCGCTGGAGCCGCAATAAAGATTGCAGCCATATTCGCTAAGAGAAACTTACGTGGCAATTACGCTGAAATAGCAGATTACATTCACCACCGAGTTGGTGCGGTAGGCATCTCTTGGGGTGCAATGTCACAAAAAGCCGCATCAATAGCAGCTGGTTTCTGGAGACTTGGAGTTCCTGTGATTGTGGGACCGCATGGTTCAAAGTACCGGAGAATGCTGCTTGGTAAAGCTGATAATGAAAGAGACTGGATGGTCTATGATGCTCGAACTGGTGAACGTGTTCCTACAGCTCCTGGACCTGAACATCTCTTCTATGCCGCAGAAACAGTGGCTGAGGCTAATGTGCTCACTGCTAAACTTGTCCTAAGACCCAACGACACTGGCAAGGGTCGTTCTATCAAACTGAGTCACTATATTGACATCCATGAAACATACTATGGATTCTTCCCTGAAGATATCTGGAAGTACATCAGACGTGAAACTGACATCCCAATCACTCTGAAAGACAAAATATTAGCTCAAATGAAGGAGAATAAGTGGAAGGAAAGGAAGATTCCGGACCCAACGCTCCTCAAAGAGCAAGTCATTGGAGGTGGCGCGTAATGGTGATGAAACCAGTACCTTGGCAGACCGGTGAAATCTGTGGACCGGAGAGTGCGAAATCACTGACTAAACCAGATGTCCTAAAAAGAGATCTGAGTAAAGCCAAAAAACTACTTCTGATTGTTGGCTCCGAGGCTCCAGATGAAAAGCATGGAAAGGGCGATATGGTTGATTATGCTATTGCCCTTTCTAAGGCTGGAAAGATGGATGTCATTGCAACTGGTGGCGCAATCAAGGCGTTCATAGAGAAGGGTTTTGAAGGTGCTAAAACAATGGGTGCTATGGAACTGGCATACCGGCTCCAAGACCCAGAATGGAAAGGGCCTCATGGAAGAGGACCCTATGACATGATCATGATCTATGGTCAGCCTTACTACATGCAGTGGACCATGCTCTCGGGTGTGATGAATTTCGCACCACAGATTGTGCCTATTGCTCTAGGAAGGTACTTCCAGCCACATGCAAAATGGTCATTCCCGAACATGAAGGAGAAGCAGTATCATACTATTCTCGATGAAATCCTAGAACTAGTAGGAGGAGGTAAGTAAATTGTCATTCGAAGACATTCCTGTAGATATTGGTGTTGTATACGAAGGTGAGCGAGTTCGCGGCAAAGATATGTTTGTCGAGCTCGGTGGACCAAAGATGGAACAAAAATTCGAACTCGCAATCGCCCGAGATATGGGTGAGATCGAGGATGAAAAAGTAACCATAGTGGGTCCAGACCTGAAAGATATGGATGAAGGCAGCTACAATCCACTCGGTATAGTAATTGAAGTAGCCGGCAAGGAGATAGAACCTGACCTCGAAGGAGTCATTGAGCGACGTGTTCACGAATATGTCAACTTCGTCGAGGGACTGATGCATCTTAACCAGCGCTATGACATCTGGATTCGATTAAGTAAGAAGTCCTTTGAGAAGGGATTTAACTCATTTGAATTTCTTGGAAAGGTCCTGATTCGGCTCTTCAAGAGCGAGATGAATATCATCGAGAAGATTCAGGTTACTTTCATTACAGATCCAGCTGTTGTTGCTGAACGGTACGATGACGCTATTCAGAGGTACGAAGCCCGTGATGCCCGTGCAAGAGGTCTAAGCGACGCAGAAGTTGATACATTCTATGGTTGTTCACTCTGTCAGTCTTTTGCACCGACACATGTGTGCACGATAACTCCACAGAGATACGCTAACTGCGGAGCCATCAGTTGGTTCGATGGTCGTGCAGCAGCACGAGTTGACCCAAAGGGACCGCTTTATGCAATTCCTAAAGGGGACACAATTGATGAATTCCGAGGAGAATTCTCAGGGGTGAATCAAGCATACACAGAGAAATCACTAGGAAAAGTAAACTCTGTTGCTCTCTATAGTGCCTTTGAGAGACCACACACAAGCTGTGGATGTTTCGAAGCAATTGCTTTCGTCATCCCAGAGGTGGATGGACTTGGAGTTGTTCACCGAGACTTCAAGGGTGATACTGTCAACGGATTGCCATTCTCAAGCATGGCAGACTCAACAGCTGGAGGGCGGCAGATACCTGGTTTCCACGGTCTCTCTATAGAGTACATGAGGTCACCAAAGTTCCTGCAAGTCGACGGAGGTTGGGAAAGAATTGTCTGGCTTCCAGAATCTATCAAGGAACGAGTCTACGAATACATGCCTGAAGAGATTCGCGACAAGATTCCCACGGAATCTGAAGTGATGAGCATCGATGATCTCAAGTCATTCCTCAAACAAAAGGACCATCCAGTGGTTGACCGTTGGGTTGAACTTGAGGACGACATGGATGATGCAACTGATATCACTCCTGCTACTGGTGATTATGTACCAGTCCCAGGGGAGATGACTGCAATGATAGGAGGCGTAGGAGGAGGTCTTGAGATTATTTTCAAGAATGCCAAGATCTACGCTGAAAAAGTCATCATCCGAAGAACAGGTAAGGGTGAAAAGAAGAAATGACATCTGACAAGGAGAAATCTGGTATAACGTCGCTGGATGATATGTTTGGCGATTTTGCAGAGCTGGTCCTTGAAAACGTCACTATAGAACTTGATGAGCTCAAACTTTCCTTGCGACCTGCAGTCCAACAAATGGCAAGGTCCGTTACGCAGGCGGCTCTAGCTTTACCGAAGTCGCTCATCTCTTCATCGTTCACTAAGCCCCTAGGTGAGTATACACAGGCTATCCAAGAAATCACTTTGGGAGCCACAAAAGGACAGGGTGGAACACGAGGAAACACAGTGACCATTGGAGGTCATACTGCACCAGCATGGGACTTGTTCCAAGCACCACCTAAGAACCCACCAATCATCGCGGCAGACGTCTTTGATATGCCGATATCACTTGCGAAAGTCGTGAAGACGCACTATAAGGAAGTCATGGATGATCCAGCAGAGTGGGCAAAGCTTGTAGTTGACAAGTTCGGAGCAGATGTGGTCACACTACATCTCATCAGTACAGATCGACAACTTGGGGATACATCACCGAATGATGCTGCAAAGACCATAGAAGAAGTGCTTCAAGCAGTGAAGGTTCCAATCCTCATTGGCTCAGCGGGAGATCCTGTGAAAGATGGACCTGTACTAGCAAAGGCCGCAGAAGTCTGTGAAGGTGAGAGAACTCTTCTGTGCTCAGCCACGATGGATATTTACGAACCTGTTGCAGAAGCTGCCAAGAAACATGATCAAGTTGTATTGTCTTGGACATCAATCGACATCAACCAGCAGAAGGAGCTCAATCGAAGGCTATTCGAGTGGTTAAAGCCAGAGCAGATTGTCATCGATCCTACAACTGCAGCTCTTGGGTATGGCCTTGAGTATGCATTCACTATCATGCAGAGAATGCGTCTAGGTGGATTGTTAGGAGATGAAGAACTTCGATTCCCAATCAGCTCAGGAACCACAAACGCCTGGGCAGCCAGAGAGGCATGGTTGAAAAATCCTGCACTTGGCCCAAGGGAACTCAGAGGACCCATTTGGGAAAGTGTAACTGCTTTAGCCTTACTTCTAGCAGGTGGTGATCTATTCATGATGATGCACCCTGCAGCTATCAAGACAGTACATGACTTGGTAGATTGGATGAAAGAAGTACGAAAGGTCGACGATTATCCTGATTGGACATCACTGTCTATACCGGAGGGGGTTTAGTGGCTAAACTACCAGGTCCATTAGAGATCTATCCCCTTCTTCCTGGCACAAACTGTAAGGAGTGTGGAGAAGCAAACTGCATGGCTTTCGCCACAAAGATGGCGGAACACACAGTGAAGCTTGAGGCATGCACTCCGCTCTACGAAGATCCGAAATATGCCAAGAAGCTTGTGAAGATAGAAGAACTTGTCACACCGCCTGTAAGGGAGGTCACGATAGGTGTTGGAGAGTTTGCTGCAAGCATCGGAGCAAAGCTTGTCCTCTACAGACATGACCTTCGATATACAAATCCAACTTCATTCTTCCTCGACGTGCCAGACAACCTTGATTCGGAGGCATTCGCAAAGCGAGTTAAGGAAATTGAAGATTGGACGTACATGTACATCGGAACAAATCTGCGTTTGGACGGTATTGCTCTGCGAGGTGTTTCGCAAGACCCACAGACATTTGCTAAGGCAGCAAAGAATCTTGCGGGGATCTCAAACTGGCCAATAATTTTGTGCTCACTCCAACCAGAAATGCTGGCTGCAGGGGCAAAGGCAATTGCAGACAAGCGACCACTCCTCTATGCGGCTACATTGGACACATGGGCAGAAGTGGGTGAAATTGCTGTGAGGCATAACTTGCCACTAGTAGCTTATGCACCAGGTAATTTGGACAATCTAGCAACATTGACGAACACTCTTCGTGCAATGGGTGTGGAACAGCTTGTCTTGGACCCTGGAACTGCCTCAAAATCAGGCCTTGGAAGTACAGTGAACAACTTCACTCAGCTAAGGCGTTCAGCAATAATCAAGGAGAATGAACTCCTCGGGTATCCATTACTTGCTGCACCCATTGCCGTTTGGGCAGATCACAGAGAGGGCGAAGCCCCTGAATTGACAAAGTGGGATGAAGTCCTCACTGCAGCGTCTTTGATTGTGAGGTATTCAGACATACTCATCCTACACAGTGCAGATATGTGGACAAACCTACCATTGACATTCTTACGTAGCAATCTCTATACAGATCCTGTCAAGCCAGTAGCGGTTGAGGCAGGTCTCCAGACCTTTGGAGATGTAGATGCAGATTCACCGGTCTTGTATACGACAAACTTCGCACTCACATACTTTACTGTGGAAAGCGATATCAAACAAGCAGGAGTAACTACTTACCTCATTGTCATTGACACAGAAGCAATGAGTGTTCAAACTGCAGTCGCTGGAAGAAAACTGACCGCTGAAAAAGTTGCGGAATCGCTCGAAGAAACCGGTATTGCTGACAAGGTAAATCACAGAATTCTCGTCAGCCCAGGAATGGCTGCAAGGATTAGTGGTGAAACCGAAGAGGCAAGCAATTGGACCGTCAAGGTCGGACCTAAGGATTCGAGCGGAATCGGAAAATATCTGCAAGAAGGTAAATGGAAAGAGGAATAATTGCTACATCCCAAGACTGATGTTGGTAAGTGCCTTAGGAGATAATAGTATGAGAGAACGATTAGTAGTCTCTGTAGCTGGAAAAGGGGGTGTAGGAAAGACAACAACGTCTGCCTTACTCACCAGAGCTGTTATTGAGATGACAAAGAGAAGCCTTCTCGTTGTTGATGCAGACCCAGTCATGAATCTCCCACGAGCACTTGGTGTCGAGATCCCTTCGTCAATAGGAGACATAGCAACACGGCTTCGTAAGAGCATCGATGAAGGATCACTGGGAGGCGAGGTTGCCAAGCAGGATGTTCTAGAAGGAGAAATCTTTGAAGCTCTCGTTGAGGGAGAAAAATTCGATTTTTTGGCTATGGGACGGACCGAAGGTGAGGGATGTTACTGCTACGTAAATCGACTGCTCACTCAGATACTTGATACTCTGAGTAAGAACTACGAACTCACTCTTCTTGATATGAGTGCAGGTCTTGAACATCTGAGTCGACGAACAAATCGAAATGTGGACATACTTGTCATTGTTATGGATCCATCACGTGCTGCTTTCGAAGCGGCACTTAGAATCAGAGATCTTGCAAAGGAAGTTCATATCAATTTCAAGAAGATTGTAATCATTGGAAATCGCTTCCCACCCGATATGGAAGAGGAGCTTCGAGCAAGACTAGAAGAAGAGAACCTACCTCTATTTGGAATGATTCCAAATGATGACGAACTCGCGAAGACGAATTATCTAGGTCAACCATTGACTGAACTCACTTCGGAATCACCAGCTGTAAAAGCTGTCGAAGAAATTGCTGAAAAACTAGGTCTTCTTAGTGAAGCAACAATGCTGAAACTCCTTGGGACAAACCCGTAGAATCATGTGGACCCGCTCTGAGTTCATTGAGAGATATGGAGTACTACCAAAGGATGGAGCAGTCTAGCCTGCCCACCTAGTACTAGCCTTTTTGATACAATCCATTGCTTCTGAAATTGTTTCAAGTGATGAAGCATAGGAAAATCGAAGATATCCTTCTCCATCCGGACCAAAGTCGGTTCCCGGCAAACAAGCAACACCAGCCTCATGAAGAAGAAGTGTAGCCACATCCTGTGATGACTGGCCAGTCCCAGTGATATTTGGCCAAGCATAGAATGCACCAGGTGGTGTCTTGCAAGAGAAACCAGGGATCGTGTTCAGACCCTTCACTATTGCATCACGACGTTTCCGGAATGTTTGTGTCATTTCTAATAGTCTATCCTGAGAGCCAGCCAGTGCCGCAATTCCGGCTCTCTGCACAAACTCAGGTGTGCATGAGAACGCATTCACTGTCAGGGTCACCAGTTTCTCAATAAGTGGTTCAGGCCCAATGATGTAACCCAGTCTCCATCCAGTCATTGCGTATGCCTTAGAAAAGCCATCGAGAAGGATTGACCTCTGTTTGGCTTGGTCCGCTGATGTGACTGAGTGAAATTCAGTATCGTACAGAATCTTTGAGTAGATCTCATCTGAGAGAATGAAGCAATCGTTCTCTTCGGCTAGTTTTGCCACAGCCTCAATCTCGTCTTTAGTCATTACACTTCCAGTTGGATTTTGAGGAGAATTCAGAATGATGAGCTTGGTCCTCTCATTAATACGAGTAGCGATATCCTCAGGATCTAACCGAAAGTCATTCTCTTCCTTGAGGCGAATTGGTATAGATTCAACACCAATGTAATGACACAGAGACCTGTATGTAGGAAATCCAGGGTCAGGAAAGATCACCTCATCTCCAGGGATGCATGTCCCTATCATTGTGAAGTAGATACCCGCTTTCCCCCCGGGCATAATCAAGATTTGATTCTGAGAAGGTCGAAATCCACGAGTGTTTTCTATCTCATCCTGAATAGCCTGCTTGATCTCTGGAACCCCTCCTGAAACAGAATAACCGGTGTATCCATCTTCAATTGCTTGAATCCCTGCTTGTTTGATGTGTTGCGGTGTTGGAAAATCAGGTTGACCAATCTCGAAATGAAGAATCCTCTTTCCTGATTGCTCCAGTCGGCGGGCTTCTCCCATTACAGCTATTGCTCCCTCACCTAAAATCCGGTCCAGTCCATCAGCAAGAGGTTTCATTCTCAGAAGCTCCGACGAGAGGACACAAATCCTCTATTAATCGGTGTCTGTATGTCCAATTGCCGCAGTCCAATCCTTCCGCTTCAGAGATAAGCTAATAAGCCAAAATCGTGGAGCGTGAAACTGCCACAAATAAAAGCTATGGCCCGAGTGGTGTAACGGCAGCATAGAGGATTGTGGTTCCTCTGACGGGGGTTCGATTCCCCCTTCGGGCCCCACTTTTTATCACTCTGAATAACATTGACAAAATCCAAAAGGGTACGAATAACCGGAAGTAGGGGAAGGTGTGTTAATGGTGAGTAAGCTAAGTTTTGGAATCTGGGTTCCCCCTGCAACCCTCTTTCCTGAAATATTTGAACGATGGAAATTGATTGAAGATCTTGGGTTTGACAGTATCTGGAATATTGACCATTTTGTCAATCCGATTCAAGCAAAGATGTCTCCATGGTTTGAATGTTGGACGTCATTAGCTGCACTAGCTGTAACAACTAACAGGGTCCGCATCGGGACTATGGTGACAAATATCATCTATCGCAACCCTGCGGTGATTGCTAAACAGGCAGTCACTATCGATCACATTTCTAACGGTAGATTCACTCTTGGTATTGGAGCTGGGTCATCAAGCGATCTAAGCCATCCTATGACAGGTGTTGATCTTTGGAGTAAGAAAGAACGCGTAGAACGACTTCAAGAAATTGTCGAGATTTACAATCTCATGTTGAGTCAGGAAGTTAGCTCCTATCAAGGGAAGCACTACAAGGTGACTGATGCAGTCATGATACCTCCACCACTACAGAAACCGAGGCCTCCACTTACAATAGCTGCTGGTGGACCAAAAGCACTCAAGCTTGCAGCAACTTATGCTGATAATTGGAATTATCTCCCTCCTTTTGGATTAACTGCAGAACAGGCTTTTGAGGAAACTCGTCAAAGAAATGAGAAGGTCACTCAATTTGCCATTGAATTAGGACGAGACCCCGATTCCATTGGTAGGTCCTTATTTATTGGTTGGACCAAAGAACGACCCTTCGATAGCAAAGACGCTTTCATAGAGTTTGTGAATCAGTACAGGGAAATTGGAATCACCGAGTTTCACTGTGGTTTTTGGACTGAGCAACTTGGAGATCCTCTGCATAAAATTAGTAGTATCAAGATGCTAGAAGAAATTGCACAAGAGGCTATTCCAGAATTGAGATAGGTGTAATGGCAGCCTAGAGGATTTCCAAGAAAGTTCTCATATACAAACAGAACGCAAAAATGGGTAGCTACTAGAACTACCTACATATTTTCGCTGACAAAAAAGAGACCTCTGACACTGGGTCTTAGTAGATATACAAACATCGCGGCCTGCAAGCATGCTTGAACGAAGTAATATACCATAGTTATTGTGACTTGAAATGGTCCTGCAACTATAATAGAAAATAGGAATGAAATGAATCCCACATTACCCAGTAAAGCTCCCCACCATGCCCATACTTTCAGATCATCAAGATAGTGTCCAATACTAATGACAAAAAGACCCATCCCAGTAAAAACCAGACCATAGAGACCCATAGATAGAAGAAAGAATAAGCTCATGAGAATCATTACTATTCCAAGTAGGACATACAAATCACCGATTAGGCTTAACCCCTTCAAATCATGGGCTGATGTTGATTCCTTCAATCCAACACGTCCTTGCTATAGCTGTAATATTGCGTCTGAAATTGATAAATGTGTAGTATCAATACAAGTTTGAAGTTGGCTATACAAATCATCTCTGCGATTTGCAATAGAGAATTGAAGCCATTGGATCTGCTCTTGTTCTCATCGTCATTGAATTTCTATTCCTTAACTGAACCTGTTACTTGCAGAGTGGATTCCGACTTATCTGGAGTAGATAACAAAGTTATCTCTTCATCAATGCCGATAGGTAACTTGTAGGTATTTGGGATGGTAGCTTGGTTAGGGGGTTCGATTCCCCCTTCGGGCCCCATCTTATCATTTAGCATCGCATTTAGTTTCTTTTTACTATAATCGGATTTGATTGCAGTTATGATTGACTGATAATTATTCCTCCATCTCAGTTTATGTGTCAGAAACGAATTGAGCTGAAGAAAATCCAGTGCTTTCACAGGTATTATTCCATTGTTATTACTACTTTTCCTAGTACACGTCCTTCCTTAAGATACTGGAGAGCTTCAGGAACCTCACTCAATGGGCAACGCTTGTCAATAACTGGTACTACTTTGCCAGCTTCAAATAGCTCTTCCAAGAAATCCATATCTTCCTTGTTGTATGGTTTGCTCCACCAATTGATGCCCAAGTGCTTATTCCCAGTCCTTGAAATCAATGGTCCTAGGATCGCAGCTTGAAACATCGCACCCCTAGAACCTCCGAGCATTACATACAATCCATTGGGACTCAAAGTGCGCCTGTATTTGAATATCGAACGCTGTGCCACAGTATCAATAATCACATCATATCGTTGCCCACTTTTTGTGAAATCTTCTTCCATGTAATCTATAACGTGATCTGCCCCGATTGACCGCATCATGTCCAATTTCATTGCGCTGTCTACACCAGTCACTTCAGCCCCCCAATTCTTCGCTAGCTGGATCCCAAACGTACCCATTCCACCGCCGGCACCATTGATGAGTATCTTATCTCCTGGTTTTATCGGTCTTTTATCGCGAAGAGCTTGCAGGGCGATGATTGCCGCTTGAGGATAGGTTGATGCTTCCTCGAATGTCATGCTGGCTGGTTTCAGCGTAAACGTCTTTTCAGGAGCACATACAAACTCAGCAAAAGCGCCAAGACCGGAATAAAGCAAGTCCCCCACAATCTCATCACCTGGCTGAAACTGCTCTATGTTTTCACCAACCGCTTCAACCCGCCCTGCTACGTCAGATCCGAGTATGTTATGTTCTGAGGTTAGAAGTCTCCCCATCCGGGCAGTCCACGCACCTCCCAGGACCTCAAAGTCATGTGCATTTAGTGATGCCGCATGAATTTTCACTAGTACTTCATTTTCCTTTGGCGTGGGTTTCTCAACCTCTTTTAGTTGAAGGCTTTCGGGAGGACCATAATTTTCAGCTACAATCGCTTTCATGAGTATTCCCTCTCATTTTCATGTTGGTCTAAAGTTATGACGACGTTACCCTTCTTTCTCCCGGTGTCAACGTATCTGTGAGCCTCGACGATATCTTCGAGAGGATAACGTCTATCAATGACGGCTGTTAGCTTTCCCTCCTCAATAAGCTCCCCGAGGAAGATTAGATCTTCAGCCTTCTCTTTGTAGCTTGATCCGCGTACAGAAAGATAGACCCCTGTTTCCTTTAGCGAGCCTTTACTGTCTGAAGAAGAAATCTTACTTACAGCGTCAAAAATCAAATCATAGGTCTCTCCGTTTTGGGTGAAATTCTCTTCCGTATAATCAATTACATTTGCAGCTCCCAGAGACCTCACCATTTCCAAATTCGCTGTGCTGCATACACCAGTAACTTCTGCTCCAAAATACTTAGCAAGTTGTACCGCATAAGTACCAACACTTCCAGAAGCGCCATAAACAAGGACTTTCTGTCCACTCCGAGTATTTCCTTTCGTAAGAAAATGCAATGCTGTAAGTGCCCCAACAGGAACTGCAGCAGCCTCCTCATAGGTCATGTTGGTTGGTTTTATTGCCACTGCCCCTTCTTCAGGAAGGCAAGTGTACTCAGCGTGGGCACCTGCTCTATAACCTGCAGATGCAAAAATCTTGTCGCCTTTCTTAAATCGTGTAACATCTTCACCTACAGCTTCAACTTCCCCGGCTAACTCATGTCCTAGAATTTTGTTTTTACCAATTCCACCCATGAAACGAAACACTAGTCTGAGAGGGAATGAGAGACTTCGAAGCATCGCGTCTCCAAAAGTTACTGTTGTTGCATGAATTTTAACCAGAACTTCATTTTCCTTAGGAATAGGCTTCTTTACCTCTTGTAGCTGAAGTCCATCCGGTGGTCCGTATTTCGTGACTACGATCGCTTTCATGATTTTCCACCAATAGCGTGCGGTATCTTGTTTGGGTGAAGTGCTTCGTTAAGTATTGTTACTATTATCCAAAGTTGTACTACGATGACCGTCGCTTCATTATATTTTGTTATTTAGGAAAGACAATTATCATAGAGTCTATGTCTTTTTGGATAATGAAATACTCGCGTGGTGTGAAACTGTGACTCTAATAATGAAATTAGCTACTTTGTTCTCCCCTTTCCTCAGATTGAATAACTGGGTGAAGAGAACTATTTCCTCGCCTATCAAACGATATTTTGCACCGAAACCATCTGATCATACTTACGAACCTGGTGACTGGAATAATGATGCCACTGTCCAAACGAAGTACGGGTTAGTATCTGGTTATTTGGACAAAGACGTATGGTGCTGGAAGGGAATCCCCTATGCAACTCCCCCCGTCGGAGATCTACGGTGGAGAGCACCGCTTGATTCTGTTCCTTGGCTAGGAACGCGCAAGACAAGAAAATTCGGGAATTCCGCAGCACAGATACTCATGATGATGGGTGCTTCAGGTTCAGAGGATTGTCTTTACCTCAACATCTGGCGTCCCCAAAGTTCAGAGACTGGATTGCCAGTCTACCTGTATATCCACGGAGGCGGTAATTCCATCGGGTCCTCTGCCACGGCTGGCTATTGTGGTAATGCTATGGCTGGAAAGTCAAATTTGTTGTATATCTCTGTCAACTACCGCCTCGGTGCAATGGGATGGTTTTCACACCCTGCAGTGACAGGTAGTGGCTCGCCAGAAGACCAGAGTGGGAACTATGGCACTCTTGACCTTGTGAAGTCCTTGGAGTGGGTACGGGAAAACATCCGAGCTTTCGGTGGAGACCCAAACAACGTGACAGTTGCAGGTGAATCTGGAGGAGCTTTCAACGTACTCTCACTCCTTGCCTCACCGGCTGCCAAGGGACTTTTCCACCGCGCTGTTGTTGAAAGTGGTCTGTCACTCATCTGGAGTACTAATGTAGCAAAAGCCCAGACCGATAAGCTTCTTGTTACACTCCTGATGAAGGATCGTAAGGCCAGGAATGAAGAAGAAGCTCAGCATATTCTCAGCAACATGCAGGATGATGAGATCAATTCATACCTCCGGTCGAAATCTGCATTCACAATCACGAAGAACATCCCAACCAGAGATTTTGGAATGGCAGACTGGCGAACAATCTTCACTGATGGGACTGTGATACCAAAGGAGGGATATGATATCTTTTCATCAGAAGAGTGGGCAAACAAGGTTCCAGTAATCATTGGTTGCACGAAGGATGAAATGAAACTCTTTGGGTGGTTCAGAAAAAATCCGCCGTTGAATACACGAGAGTACGATTTGGTCTGGAGATATCATTCTTTGTTATGGCGTGCAAGCGGTGTCGATGACCCTGTTAGCAAGATGACCTCTCGTAGCAGTGTACCTGTATATGTGTACAGATTTGACTGGGGGAGTTTAGATGAAAATGGAAAGAGTGTCCTTCCAGGAAACAAAGGTCGCGAACTGGGTGCACATCACGCTGCAGAGATTCCTTTCTTTTTGGGGATGGGTGTGGCTGACATAGCTATGCTAATAGGAAAGACCCATACCAAGCATAACCAACCAGGTCGTGAAAAACTGACTGACCTTTGCATGAGCTATCTTGCCAATTTTGCGAAGACGGGAAATCCCAACGACGATGACTTACCCCTTTGGCCAGTCTGGGACAACACCGAAGGACTCGATAGGATACTCGTTCTTGATGCGGATACCGATGATCTTCGAATATCCTACTTGAAGGAAAAGATCACTATTCAGGATGTAATAGATCTCGCAAATTCCGAGCTCGAAGAATCCGAACGAGGAAAGATAATGGCTCTGCTTAATGATGGTTTCATACCTTTGACTGGTTAGAATCAATCTTCCAATCGAAAAAAAGTGTGCCCCCAATCAGTTGGGGGCTCTTACATAAGATTAGTTTATTTTAACATCTCATCGAGTACCTTTATCGTATTTTCAGCAATGCTTTTCGAAGTTCCTTTTTGGATAGCTTTCTTAGCTAATTTGTAGGCTCCTGTGACTTCAATCTTAAGTTCTAAGAAGACTCCAATACCTGCATCCGCATCTTCAAAACTTATCGTATAGAATGCTTCACCAACAAAGGGAGTAATTTGGAACTTAGTAGAACGATCAGTTCTAGGTCCAACTTCAACGGATGAGATTTCTGTTCCCTGCATCACAGTCACATGTTGTACCATTTTTTCGACGAACTCGTCCATGAATTTCTGAAAATCATCTGGTGTCTTCTTCAATTCGATTATTAGTTCCTTTCCTGCACCCTTCTTCTTGTCTGCTTCCACCACGACCCTCACACGACCGATGTTCTGGACGCGTGCATAGGGAGTTTGGGAGTCACCTTGCCGATGCAAGGTTGCACGAAGGGCAGGGAAATACGTGCCGCCCTCGGAGAAGGTATAAGTGGTTTTCACCTTCACGCGGTTGCTCTTGGTGTCTTTGAGCTTCTGGACTACTGGAAAGTCGCCCTCACCCTCAAAGTCCCATTCCACACCAACTATAGAACCAGCATCAGGCGGTGCTTCGATAACCGCTGAGAATTTGACCTTCTTTCCGGCTTTGACATCTGCACGCACGCCCCCATTTACTTCAACAGTGATCAAAGGTTGCACTCCCTTACGTTCTGCAGCGGTCGGTGGTACTTGCACTTGTCCTTCAACCACTTCATATGGGGTGCTCATAGGAGGTGCCACGCCCTTTTCTACCCATGCACTTACGTCGCGTAGCGCTTGTTGCAGTACGCCTCCATAGTTGATGACCCGTGTAGTTACTACTGGAGGGG
>JAGXOC010000439.1 GCA_019894665.1 Candidatus Thorarchaeota archaeon | reverse complement strand
GCCTCCAAAGACAAAAGCCGGACGGAGAACAATTCAACTTGGTGAAGAGACGCTTCAAGCGTTACGGAAACATCTGGCTCAACAGCGAGTGAATATAGCAACCGTCGGAGAGAGGTGGCAGGACTTCGGCTTGATGTTCCCATCTACCATCGGTTCACCCCAAAGTCCATCTAATTTGTCAAAGGACTTCAAGGTATTGCTTAGCGAGGCTGGTGTAAAGGTAATTCGTTTTCATGACTTACGCCATACAGCTGCCTCGTTTATGCTGATCTATGGGGTTCCAGTTTTGGTTGTGTCCAAGATTTTGGGGCACTCGAAACCCAGTACAACATTGGATATTTATGGGCACCTGATACCCGTAATGCAGGATGGGGTAGCTAGTTTGATGGATGAATTGGTCACACCGATTCCAGTAATAATGGGGGAAACAGCAGGAATAGACACGTTTCCAAATAACTCCTAAGCCTGTTCTGATTTCATGCCAATTGCACGTGAATTGCAC
>JAGXOC010000438.1 GCA_019894665.1 Candidatus Thorarchaeota archaeon | reverse complement strand
GCATTACTAACTGTATAACCCCACCTAACAGCAGTTCCGTCACCATCAAAATCCGTGTTATTCAATGTAATTGTACCGTCAAAGACCGCACCATCGTAGTCATAGATAGCCGAAACAACGATACCTGAAGCATTAGCATTGAGATTCTGTCTGTTGTCCGTTGGCCCAGTTATGGTTATAGTAAGTGAATCCCAGATCATGTAGGTTTCGTCGTTTACGTTGATTGTGGTGATCCCATACGTATCACCTGCTGCACTAACAACCGTATAGCCCCATCTAACGACTGTCCCATCACCATCATAATCAGTTTGATTGAGAGTGAGAATACCGTCAAAGGTACTACCGTCGAAATCATAGACAGCCGACACAACAATACCTGAAGCATTGGCGTTGAGATTCTGCCTGTTATCAGTGGGACCAGTGATTGTGATTGTAAGTGAATCCCAGATTATAAAGGTCTCATCGTTTGTGCCAATAGTCGTTATCCCATAAGTGTCACCAGA
>JAGXOC010000437.1 GCA_019894665.1 Candidatus Thorarchaeota archaeon | reverse complement strand
GTTTAAATGAGCATATCTGAAGTATAAAAATAGCTTGGTATTTTCTTGAAAATCTTCTCCATCTGAAGAATAAAAGACGTTTTCGGACAATTTTTAATAAATTATTATCAATCAAAAAAGGAAGAATACACAAATGAAAGCGATTGTATATACAAAATACGGCCCCCCCGATGTTCTTCAACTCAAAGAGGTAGACAAACCTATCCCTAAGGACAATGAAGTACTGGTAGAAGTGCATGCGGCATCCGTAGTTTATGGTGACCTGGCTCTCGTGACAGGTGAACCGTTCGTGGCCCGCCTATCGTCCGGGCTTCGAAAGCCCAAATACCAGATACCCGGAATTGATGTAGCGGGGCGGGTTGAAGCGGTTGGCAGCAACGTGAAGCAGTTTCAGCCAGGTGATGAGGTATTCGGGGACCTATTCGAGTCTGGTTTTGGCGGTTTTGCCGAGCATGTATGTGCTCGTGAGAACGCTTTGGCGCTGAAACCGACCAATATGACAT
>JAGXOC010000436.1 GCA_019894665.1 Candidatus Thorarchaeota archaeon | reverse complement strand
CGCGTGGGCTGCTCGTGAAGCTTGGTTAAAAATGTCTCAAGAGTGGGAACCTCGTGAACTAAGGGGGCCTCTTTGGGAATTAACTACTGCATTGACCCTCTTATTAGCTGGTGTAGATCTGTTTATGATGATGCACCCTGCAGCAGTAAAAACACTAAAAGATATTATTAAAAACCTAACCCTCGGCAAAAAAGCTGATGCAGAAAAATATCTCGATTGGATTTCAATTAAATCTTAAAGGATTGCATATAAATGACTCGAAAAGGCAAAGCTGGAAAAAAAGAATTAAGTCCTATTGATATTTACAAACTACTTCCCAAAACTAATTGCAAAGAATGTGACGAAGAAAACTGCATGGCTTTCGCCACAAAAATCGTTAACCGCGAAATTCAAATTAACAAATGCTTACCACTATTAAAAGAACAAAATTCCAAAGCATATAACCAACTAAAAGAAATGCTAAAACCTCCAGTTAAAGAAGTCGTTATCGGTATAGGCGATAG
>JAGXOC010000435.1 GCA_019894665.1 Candidatus Thorarchaeota archaeon | reverse complement strand
GTATTAATACTATCCCATGGATTTTTCGAATAAAGGATTAACACGTGAGGAGCTCTATAAAATATTGGATCTATACCCCCATCCCTTATTTTAGATAATCTGTTATCAACTCCTCCTTTTTCTATTTCATCAATAATTGAATCAGATAATAATTTAATTTTATCATCATCTGAGAGTATAAGACATTTCAGCATCCGCATATTCGCACCTGTTGGGGCATATCTAATAGAATCTATAACTTTCTCAATTATTTCAGTGGGAACCTTTTTACCTTGATATTGTCTAACTGACCTTTTAGCACGTAAAAACTGATGCATAGTGTTATATGAGATTAATTCACTAGGATCTTGATTTTCTTCAAAATTTGACATATCATCTCTCATATCTTTAAAATCTATAGCATTTTCAGGACAAACTGCAATACAATGACCACATAAAATACATTCTTTAGAGCCATCGAAAATTGTTTGTTTCTGCGTTTCATCCAAGCTAAAAAGTCTCAT
>JAGXOC010000434.1 GCA_019894665.1 Candidatus Thorarchaeota archaeon | reverse complement strand
ATCCAAGTGCATCATCTGAGAGATATTTTCGAAGGAATGGTGCAAATCGTTTCGCCATAGAAATTGTTGATTTTCGACTTGACACAAAAACAAGAACCTGACCACTTTCATCGAGTGTGTCGCAGACTACATCCGCAATCTCTTCCTTCCGAATACGGGGTATGTTTCTGATTGATCTTTTGTTTGTTTCGAGATTTTCAAAATCTATAGTTCCATCAAGATACACACCTTCACTTAGTGGTACAGGTCTCCAAGTACTCTTTACAAGTGCTGCGTTCAGCCAGTCTGCAATATCACTAGCATTGGATATGGTAGCGCTCAATGCTACAATTTGAGTTTCTAACATTTGCATTAGCTTTGCAAGAACCATCTCTAGTGTAGGACCCCTTGTTGGATCATTAATGAGATGGACTTCATCTACTACAACTATACCGATATCATTAATCCAGTCAACCTTGTGCCTAACCAATGAATCAGCTTTTTCAGTTGTGAGAACAATAATAT
>JAGXOC010000433.1 GCA_019894665.1 Candidatus Thorarchaeota archaeon | reverse complement strand
GAGCTGTCGGGCCGACGGGTGCTCGTCGACGGCACCGAGGTGAACCTCGCGAACAAGGAGTTCGAGCTGCTGCGTGTGCTCATGGTGCGTGCTGGGCAGGTCGTCACCCGCGAGGAGATCCTGCGCGAGGTGTGGAACGACCCCGACCTGAAGACGAGCAAGACCCTCGACATGCACATGTCCTGGCTGCGCCGCAAGATCGGTGGCGAGGCCGGAGGCGATGTCGGTCGCCAGGCCCATCGCCTCGTAGCGCTCGATTCGCGCCGCCGGCAGCTCCGGCAACGAAACTTGGCGCAAAGCCGCGCGGGCCGGCGTACTTCCAGCCCCGCAGCGAGATCAGCGTGAGCGCCAGCACCAGCGCTGCAATGATCTTCTTGACCAGTTCGGGATCGAGCGAGATCAGAAGGGCGGTGCCGAGCGGACTGAACATCGCGCTGGAGGCCAGCATGGGCGCCGTGTCGCGCCAGTTGGCATGACGCAACGCCCCAGGCAGCAACTGCAGTG
>JAGXOC010000432.1 GCA_019894665.1 Candidatus Thorarchaeota archaeon | reverse complement strand
CCCTAGGTTTGATTCCAGGAGATAACCGCCGCTATCGATAGCAAAGCCTATCGAGTAGCTCCACGTAAGGGCCCTTGGTGTCTGTGCAACATTCTCGTCCCCCGATATTGGTTGGATGTACTGGAAGAACCGGCCTTCGTATTGCTCCTTCGGTGGGAAGTAGATCGAGAATCGGGCATCAGTGCCTTTGAAACCGCCATGGACATACCGATGGCGTACGGGCTCGTCCCGCCACTCATCGATGTCCACATAGGGCTGGGAGAAAAACAGATCGCTTGATTCAGAAGACTCACTTGTTTCCATAGTAATGCACCTAATTTCAATATGCAATAAAGCTAACAAAGAGTTATGTCTTTCTTATTAAAAAGTCATAAGGTTGAATATTCTAATTATCAAAACCTATCAAGATTTTTGATAGACCTCCGGAAACACGTGATAGAAGATACATTTTGAAACTACGATAGTTCATCCACAGTTATAACCACATTTCCAATCTTCTGTCCTG
>JAGXOC010000431.1 GCA_019894665.1 Candidatus Thorarchaeota archaeon | reverse complement strand
AAGAAGAACCACGACGAACTTTGTAAGATTATACGATTATTCAAACGCGACAGAGCTAGCAAAAAGGTTCCAGAAAACGAGATGACACTGATACGTGAGTTACATGAGAGTGGACTCACTCCTGGTGAGATAACTGAAAGACTTTGGTTTGAACACAGACTACCAAGGACTATTTCAAGTGTCTTCAAGATTGTGAAACGCATTATGAAGAAGAAAGGTGAATCAGAATCGTAGAATAGCCATCGGTCTTCGATTTGCCTTCCTGTTCTTGGATTCTAGATTTTGACCATTGGAAGACTTAATATACCTCATAGGGTGAGAGCGGTCATCCTTTATGTAAGGTGACTATGATGCCGAAGACAGCCAAGAAGAGAAGAAAGAAACGCGGGGAGGGCCCAATGCCAAGTGGCGGAGCAGGCTTAATTCGTTTCTTCGAAGACGAGACTCCAGGCATCAAGGTAGGGCCAACAGTGGTTGTGATCCTGGCAGGCATACTTCTGATTGC
>JAGXOC010000430.1 GCA_019894665.1 Candidatus Thorarchaeota archaeon | reverse complement strand
GTCCTTGGAATATGGCAGAAAATGTGTCTAAGCATAGGTGTGCGGAAAAAAATATTTCCATCTGTCCTTATTTTTGTGGAATCGATTATCAAGACTATGTTTTGTGCTGCTACCCAAATGAAAATCCACTCCGAGGGAAGAAGTAGAAGCTGTATAACGTCTCGCTGGTGTGTCCTGAAAAGTCATCGTCTGCTAACAGATGGATCTCCCAAGAACTGATTGATTCTGGTAATATTCAATCTTCCCCTCCCCACTATAACCACCTGCCTCCTGAGCAGTGGTAAATAGAAATTGAATGAGTTTTCATCTCGTATGCGAGAAGTTAGAGTGTAGTAGAACAATGCGATCTTACCCCGTTGTCCTCTCCTCACTCATGGTACGAGGTTATGAAATGTGAGAGATGGGAAAAACAATGTATACAACCCATTGTCCAGGTCAATAAACATGCCTCGTCACGGCTTGTGACACAACGCTTAGCAACACAGAGTCAGCATCAATACATTCC
>JAGXOC010000042.1 GCA_019894665.1 Candidatus Thorarchaeota archaeon | reverse complement strand
GTTGTGGTATTGACATCCCTGACACGGAAGATAGATGTTTGAACTGTCAGGCCGCTGTCTCCGGAAGAACTCTTCAGGAAGATGTGAGAGAGAAGGGAGAGCTTGAGAACCTGAAGTTTCAGCTCGGGAACGTGGAGACCCTGCTCACAGTGCTTGTGCAGGCAATCAGCGAAGACCCTAAACTCAAGAGACACATTAAGAAACTGGCATCAAAGGGCATGGAACCATTCATCGACCTTCTTGATTCTGAGTCCTAAAATGGTCAATGGCCATTCTGAACTCAGCACATGCTGAAACTAAGCCTGAAATTAGATGCTTTCTCGGTGGGAAAATATTGGCTCGAATCAGGGGTTAACAGTTTACAGTTTTTCTCCACTCTGTGTTCCCTTAGGGTTATTTTTGAACTGTTGGAAGTGCTATCTGTGTAAAGCAAAACCACCCTTCTTCAAATTTTTAGGAGCCTATTCTTTCCAACCCTCTTCTTTACGCGGGAGCGACTCTCATGGAGCACGGTGAAGGAGGGGCGGCCATTGAGAGGGAAGGAGGGATAAAAACAGGGAGAGTGTATAGAACGTTCTGGGTTGTCCGACTGTGGCCTTGGGATTCTCTGGTGGTCTCTGCTGGTCCAGATAGAGAGGGGCTATATTGAGACTTTCAGGACCTACTGGTAGCCCCAGCACCCTTGCCTTCCTCTCGGAAGGTATGGCAAGCACGGGTTGTAACCAGAGCGTAAAGAGTCAGGGGATCAACCACGACTCTGACAAAGCCCTTCCGGATTCACCAGTCTGAACGAGACCTAGCACTCCAAGCAGTTCTCGCAGGCTACCAATGTGAGGTTGGATTCCCCTCTTCATGAGCACCTTGACCAGCCGCCGCAGGTTGATGCTATCTCCGCGTTGGCGTTTTAAAAACTCAATGACAACCACACGGACCTCATAATCTCCGCACGTTCTTCCTGACCGCCAAGATTCAGCATAGCCCCAATACCGAACGTCTACATCTTCAGCCTGTGTCAAACAATCTGCACATCCTGCTCGATTCACCTCTGTACATTGACATCCAACCGTTCTACCCGGTTGACCCTAATCCGTTCTATGTCGGTAGTGCTTTGTTTCAAGCAGGGGTTTACAGTCTCTGTACATGGTGCTTCCTGGGTGCCGCAGTGATCTATGCTATTCGGTTGTTTCTGATCTGGAGAAGAGGTGTGAAGTCTAAGGAGGGCTGAAATCTCTCTACTCCTCTTATTACACCTAGATTATATCTTTGTAGATTAAGTAGAAGATTGCGATGAGGATTGCACAAGAGATGAATGCTCCTCCAACATTAACAACTGGTATTGAAACAGAGGACCATGTTAAGACCCATTCTGATAACAAAGCCTTACCAACTAAAAACACGAAGATGATAGGTACAAAGATAACGAGGAGAATCAAACCCAGTTTTCCTATACCACTTAATCCGTTCTCGTGAAGGCGTTTGAGTAGTTCTAATCCAATCATAGCACAAGCAAGTGCGAGGATGATGAATGAGGTCGAGCGCATACTTCATGAAAAGGACTTGCCAGACACACAGACTGTAATGTCGGCTTTCTATGAGATGCTCCATTCTTGGAAGCAAGATACCACTGCCCACTTAGTCGCTAACATCATCCGCCCAGACACATACCAGGAATGTTTGAAACGTCTTTTAGAAAGACAAAAGGCGTAATCTAAGGGGCCATAGTGCCCCTCTCTTCTTTTTCTTGTCGTGGTGAGTGCATCCTTAAGAGGGGCTTTGCAGCTTGGCGATGTCCCGGAGTCTGGTTGCGGGATCGGCGTCACGATGAAAGTGCTAGGAAGCCCTCGACTTCAGTCGTGGGTAGTTGACTCCTTAATGATGAGGGTTGATGACAGTTGCTAGCAGCACTCCGATGTCCAAGATTGTCCAACTAAGTTTGTAGTTCTATCGTTGTTAGCAAAATCACAAGTTCAATTTAATGCAAAGGTGTTTGAACCTAACAAGGCGGCGGAAAAGCTCTGTGAAACGCCAGAACAAATATCAAAGATGATTGCGACTAACTTGAAAAGGCTCAATGCACCCGTTGATTGGAGCAAGCGAGGTCTTGTAAAATCTCCACACTTGGAGGTATATTGTTTACTATCAAACCAAGTACCTCCGTAAATGAAGGAAAGAGAAGATCATCGCGGACATTATATTAAGGCTTGGATAGGATTTTCGGTCCTCTAATCAGACTTTTTGATTTCGAATATCTGTTAAAATGAATCGCAACTGCGCGATATCACTTCGAGGTCTCGATAACTTTGGAAACTCGGATTTTCTTGATACGGGCATCTTTCTTACATTATTACCTATTCTAGTTGATTCCAGAAGACATAGTTGCTTCTCCGCAGAGTGATGGAAAAACACCTATCACGTTGTCAAGGAAACCACAGCACAATCCAAGTGTTGCACATAACATTAGCTGATAGAATCGGATATGAAGGTCACAATTTCATTCCTTGAGAAATGAAGAATCAAGGATTCATAGAAATTACAACGATTGATATAGATATGATACTTAGAACCACAGATATGATGCCAAGCAAGACTGCTATAATGACTCCCTTCATAACCGCCTCTATTTCTAGCTCAGATAATAGCGTTGCAACGATATCTTCCAACCTTGAACCGAAATCAAGGAAAGGTTCTTTTAACTCAGGCCATCGGACTTTGAATCTCTTCCTTAAGATATCGTATTCCTCATTGTTGAAATCCTTCAAAATGTGATGGGATTGATTACCACATTTTTCGATTCCAGAAAGCATCAGATTCTTGTAGATTCTATAGTTGTTTAAAACCTCAGTCAGATAGTCAAATCGATTTCCGCCCCATATCCTTCTGATTGCCTTCCCTTCGGGTGTATCATCTTCCACTACAAATACCTTTGTTGAGTCATTATAGTTATCCAATAAATCTAAAATGACATTCTTGTCGAACTGGACATATCTCCTCACAACTCCTTTCTTTCGCATGAATTCCCAAACAAGTCTATACATGCTGTATTTAGAGAGGTAAGAATGGACAAGGGCATCACCACACATGTTCCAGACATTGAAGAGCTCTGCTATATAAAGCGGAGATATTACTAGTCCCAAGAGAATCTCATTTTCTGGATAAGAAAGCGATGATATTGGTCGAGTAATGATGGGATTAACTGCGTAGCTAACTCCCGACCAATCAAACTGAATCAAATCGATTGCAACATGAGTTCCAGTGAATATATTCTCTGAAACCTTCAAGAATTCTTTATGCTTGATGGATGTTTTGTATAAATCTTCATCATAAATTTGAAAGACCTCTAGTCTAAGGAGCTGATATGGTGACCAATTGGCAATGTTTCCGAATCTGAGTTCGAACATAATCTTAGCAAGTTCAACTTCATAACTATTCCCATTTGTAGGATCGTTCTGTTCTATGTGGGGTGGCATAGTATCTAGTTCATAAACAAGCTCTATTGCTATTCCTTTAGAGACGATCTCTGAAGGATTGCCTAATTCATCTATGAGTTCTGGTCTGTTATCTTTTACATATTTTGTCAAATCGTGTTTGGTTCCATGAAAATTCTTGAATTTCGGGTCGCATATCAGTGAACCAGTATCATCTGTTACAGCTGGAAATTCACGTAAAGTGTTTTCAAAGAGGCATCCATTCACCATATCATGAAGCGCTTCAAATACAATCATTGTATCTCCAATATCTGAAACACTCAGTGTCCAAAAATTATAATATGGTACTAGAATTATGGACCTTCTTACTTTTCCTTCAAAATGTGTGTTTTTAGTCAGATTGTTTTCCTCCTTCACCACGCTGCCAGTTATTATTCGATTACTTAATAACTTCAACGGTGCAAAAGGAAACCCTTTGCAGCCCGACTCAAGTTTCTAGGAACTTGAGTAATTGTGTATTCAAGAGAATCTTTTGACACAATCTTTCATATTGCTAAGCAAGATCCTCGAGTACAATCAAGAGGAGTCACTCCAGTATACTACTCACTCAAAGCAGATGGTTAGTTTACAGTCAGCCACAGGATCTATGTGAATAATAGGAATTTCTTGTATTGTTGTAAATGTAAACTGTGTAAACAAAATCAACAAAGAAATTCTCAAAGCTATCTTTCCAACCCCTTCTTTACGCGCAGGTTTACATGTCTAAATTAAAAACAATTGCTTGATACTTCCTATTTTCAAAACGTTTCAAATCATTCTGCATGTCACACTCTCTTCGGTGTTGGCTGTATTTCAATTCCATACCCCCATCAATTAGGCGCATATTCTGTGGAAACAATCCAATCCTATCACGATTCTTCACCAGATCCGAGGAGGTCATAACGCAATTGATGAACATAATAGAGAATGAAGCTGCCAAAATGGGTTGCACTAACGTTCATCTAGACACTTATGGTTTTGGAGCACCCCGTTTTTATGAACGACTCGGATATGAAAGATTTGCAGTCTTAGATGATTACCCTAAAGGACACTCAAAATGCTTTTTGAAGAAACGGTTAGTTAGTGCTCAGGATAATTGATGTGTCCCGTTGAGATCTTTGAGCTATAATCATCAGTTTCGCCAGCAATGTCGTTATAATTGAGTTGCCAATACTTGGTTAACTTTATATTCTTTCGATGAGTTGCCTATAATTGGTTAACAAAATCTGTGGTCTAGGAAATGCATACATATTTTCGATATCCAACACAGCAACAGGGAAAAATCTGGCTGAAGCGAAGGCAAGACATACGCCCTTCTGATATTGCGAAACAGATGAGGGTTTCAAGGCCTTATGTCAGCAAAGCTCAGCGGGTTGCAGAACAGAGGATATCGAAGCTTTTGAAGAACGCTGCAGCAATAAACAGGATCTCTATCGAACATTCGAGTTCAAAATTCGGATTTGCTGTTGGCTACTGCCCAGGATACCAATCCATTTCTTACATTACCTATTCCCCACAGTTTGGAGTTCAGGTCTGGTTTGACCATGAAGGTGAATGTAGCAGTTGTCCAGAGAATTCAGACTGTGAAAGGACTATTCGTGGTCTAGCCAAGGAGTGGAAGTTGGAATTCCCTAGCGATGTCAGTATTTCTCGTGCTGCATCCTTGTTATTTGATACAATAATGAGGCGATTAGGATGGGTCGAATAAAAAAAGAAGAAAATAATAGGACAACTGATGCGTGTAGAGTCCCACCTGGTCTATCGCATCGTTCCTGGTTTGCTGCGACAGTGAACAAGCTTAAGAAACCAGACGGTTTACCTGATACTTCGAATATAGATCTGGGTCTTTTCGTTACCTTCTGGGTAATTTTATTGTTTTTCATCCCCCTCTGGAACTCTCCCTATTCCTTTGGGGCCTCTCTCCAAGTATCCCAGGGAGAAGAAGTTGACTGGAATAATGGATTTGAGATAGTTACAATGCCATATTCGGGACTAAATGAAACTCTGCTCCTCAATTCAACTCCATATGATGGTTCATCTATTTGGGATTGTGGTAGTTATTTTGTGGATGCAAAAACTCGTTCTGATGAGAGGGGCTATACTATCAGTATTTCTGGTCTGATAAATAATCTTGGCTTTTTTTCATGTAGCACAACAACTAGTATATCCATTCATGATATCACCGAACTATTCTTCAGCGTAATCCTCGATGGGCTCGAAGGATCATGTAATGTAACATTGAGTGCAGCTTTTTCAGATATTAGCTTGGAGAATTCATGGTCTGAACTCTTTCATAGGTCAATTACAAGCGAGCTGTATCGGGGCAAAACATTAAATCTCACTCTTTCGACTCCTGTAGCTCTACTGAAGACCATCTCCCCTGACTGGCTATCAAAAGTTGATATGGACATATTTATTGTCGGAACACCTTCTGCGACACTAATAATCAAAGACACAACCATCAAAGCTATTTCTGATAAGCCGCTCTTTCCCGTGACAATTGATGCTACAGCAACTACAGGTGAATCATTATACAGTAGTTACATAACGAGATACCTGAGCAATCCTCCAGTCATATTCTTGAATAGAACCGGGGAGGATGGGGGTCCCGCACTTTCCTTGCGGAGAGCGAACTACACAGTTTTTCTCCCACAAGGTCAATATTCAGCAATCGCTGGTTGGCATAATTACGATGTGTTGAGTCCCGTCATAGATGCGCAGGAAATCACATTCGAGGTTATTCCTGATGAGATGATTCATTTGCGATTGAAGATGAGGGCTATCAGACTTAATATCAATAGCAGTGCTCCAATTCCTTTCCGCTCAATGCTTGTTCGGTTGGGAGAATCAGATGACCTTATCTACACTCCTTGGAGATATGTTCCATGGCCAGATCACCTTTATGTTCCTCCTATTCAAGGGGATATATGGATTAGTGTCTATTTTGAAGATTGGTATGTACAAGCTTGGGCAAACATATCGATGAATCACACTCAAAGGATTTCCTTCTCTAGTCCACTTACAATAAACATCTTTGGACTCTTGCTAAATCTAGGTCAATTGCTGGACATCGGACTAGTGATCCTTATTGTTTTCCTAGTAATTAAGCGATGGCTTGTCAAGACTGCTCAACTTAATCGGAGAGCTCTATTGTCTGATAATCGGTTTGTCCCAATTATCCTGCTCATGAGTTCTTTCTTGTTTCCATGGATTCTGTACTCTGACTGGGGTGAATATCTTACATTGAATTTCGTTGCCTTGCCTGTTAGAGTTCTGACCTTTCAGGGCAACATTGCATTTGCTGTTGTTTCATTTGGAGAGTGGATTATTCTTGGTCTATTGTCTGTTGTGTTACTTTGGGCTCCTCTAATAGGGTTGCTTTTTATGCTTTCAACTCCAGAGTCCAAATCTAATAGCAAAAAAACTGGCAAGCTTCTCTTGCTTCCATTTCTTTACAGTGTCTTTTTCCTCATTGCGGTACTGCTTTCTGGATACACTCTTGGCTTGGGAGCCATTCTTGCCATGGTAGGACTCCCCATCTGGTTAATCCAGATACTATACAGACGCGAGATTGGAGTACCAGACATACAACTTCCATTGAAGAAAGCGGAGCGTGGTTCATAATGCGAAGACGTTCTTCCAATATAGCTCTGATTTCCATATTTCTCCTCATGTTCGTTTCATTGATAGTTTTCGATTCTCATGCAACTGAATTCATCGCACCAAGTCAGTTCGAAACAGCAGACATGTGGATTACAGATGACACTGGATGGAATGCGGTCTGGGACACATTACAGAATGACACAGGATATGACATAGCTGTTTCAGATAATGGGCTCCTTTACATAGCAGGGGAAAGTGGTGATGACGCCATACTCCTACAATACAATGCATTAGGCCAACAGATCTGGAATAGGAGTTGGGGAGGAACCGGATTCGAATGTGCCAATGGTGTGGTTGTTGATGATACAAATGTAGCCTATATAGCAGGCTATACTACCAGCTGGGGTGCTGGTGGTGTTGATGCTTTTATTGCTAAATATGACCAAGCTGGAGTTGTCATATGGAGCCATACTTGGGGCGCATCGGGAGATGACAAGGCTCAAGGGATATGTCTCGGTACTAATGGAGAAATTTACATTTGTGGTTATTTCGATAACATTGCCACATCTTCCTTAGACATTTTCGTCGTTACTTTTGATTCAGCTGGAAATATCCTCTCAGAAAGAATCTTAGAATCTGCTGGAGACCAAGGTGTGTCTGATATTAGAGTCACTTCTGACAATACAGTCTTCTTAGTTGGAACTGGACAAGAAAATGATACATCAGATTTCGATATGATGTTAGTCGCTCTAGAAGCAGATGGATCTATGAGGTTCTCGCAGTTCTGGGGCTATAGCCTGAACGATTCGGCCTACGCTCTAGAAATAAGTGAAGATGGTAATATCTTGATTAGTGGCTACTACTCTCGACCAGGCTGGGCTGCAATATATGTCGAATTCAATCAAACTGGTTCCTTTATAGATGCATTTCTCTATGAATACGAGGAGTACGTAGATGGATTATTCTGGGGTTATGATCTTGTTTGTACGCCTTATAACATGGTTCAGATTGTAGGAAAATCAAATAGAAGTGGTCGAGTGTATCAGGTTAGCAGAGACTGGGGCTATAGTTCAGGAATCGATTCACCTGTCGCTGGGTCTTATTATGGGATTGTCCAAGGCATGAATGAAGAAATCTACGTGGTGGGAGAGGGGACCTTCGATCTGTCTACAAAGTTTGTAAGAATTGAATGTCTTCGCCATTTTGAGGGGTACACATACAATGATGACATCATTGATGTCTGGACGTATTCTGGAGATGGCGTTGTTACTCAGTTGACAGTAGCTGATTTCACCGGAGATGAAATTGAAGATGTTGTTGCAGTCTTCTATACCATCGAGAAATGGTGGGTGGAAATCATAGACCGTGGTTCTCTGTTGTGGTCATATGTCCCTGAAGGAAATGTCACTCAATTAAATGCACAAACTGCACAGTTTGATTCTGATGCTTTCTCTGAGTTACTGATACAGTATAAACTAGCAAATCTCGATGAATCATTATTAGTTGCTCTAGATAACAATGGATCTCTACTATGGCAGTGGCATGGCAATCTTACAGACCAAGTACCTATTCTTGCGGATTTGGATTCAGACTATTCAGATGAGGTATGTCTAGACCTTGTCAATGGCATAATGGTGCTAGAATCTGACTTTACAGTTAGGTGGAAGATTGATGGAGATGCCAATACAACTTGGACCGTTTATGGCTCTGGAGACTATGATCAAGATGGACAAGCAGAAATTGTCACCTCAAAAAGAAGCAATACAACGACTCTAGCTTCATTGGAATGCATAGTGCTCGACGGTGGTGGAAATATCAAGGTAAGGTTCCCGCTTTTGACAACGGAGATAGGCGCTACGACGAATTCCACTGAAGTAGCATTGGCTATCGAGATGGCTAACTTCTTTGGAGATGAAAAACTAGGATTCTATTATGTCACCACAGATGATGGCATTCACATATCAGAATTCATTGTCAACTCTTTAGGAGAGGCCATAGGATATAGTTCCCCATGGAGCGAGTGGAGGAATCAAACGTGGTATGAGTCGTGCAGAGTCATCATATATGATTTTGACCAGGATACTCTCTCTGAGATTCTTCGGATGACCCCCTACTGGGACCTATACTTAATGGATTCCTATGGACGAATCATTTGGACCAGCCATGCATACCCCCAACTGCTCTGGACTCCATATGATCGCAATGATGACAACCTTTGGGATTTTGATGGGGACGCGAAACCAGATATAATTACCATCTTCACAACTGAACGTTCTGCGATAGAACACATGGACGAAATCTACATCGTTGACGCTCAAACCGGCAATAGAAGGTATATCACTAATGGAATCTGGGGCAGAGCTCAATACACCACAGATATTGATGGCGATGATATTGCTGATATCCTCGTTATTGATGTCTACCGTGTGAGTGTAGTGAAATATGGTCAATTTACTTTTCAGCCTCCAAATTCTCCAATCACAGCTCTATTTACCCTTCTCATAATTTTTTCAATAGTAGCTGTGGGCGCTTGGTCCATTTATGATTATGTCCGAGGGTTACCTCATAGTGATACCTCAAACAGCTAGTTTGAAGAGAATTCTATTTTGTCAATTCTATTCCACACTTCTGACAGAACTGGGCACCTGCTTCAACCACTGTTCCACACTTTGGGCATTTTCCTGAGTATCTGCTCCAAAGAGTAAGTAATCTCTCTATGTCGTCACGCTGCAAAAGCCGTCTTCTTAGAAGTTCCTCCAGTCCTTCGACTAGTAGTTGCTCAGCTTCTGGAGCTAGCAGCATGTTCCCCTTCACACAAGCACGCTCAAAAGAATCTTTGAAAGACTGATCATTCTTCAGCAAATCATCTATTGAAGCATTAATGGCTGCATCGAACTCATCATCCTACGTATATTGTTTTCTCCTTATGATTTGAAGTCCGTAAATAGAATATTTCCCCTTTATCTTCTGAATCACGAATTGCTTCTTGTTCGTCCAGGAATGGGAACTTAGCAGGTTCCAATATAACTCAACTCCCTTAAGCGCTTAGTATAAGTATGATAATGCAAGATAGATCTAAGTAGCGTATAAATTAGCACCCCAGAAAGGTACATCCTTCGTTCTCTGTTCTCTGCTTGCTATCCTGTCGGACCATTTCACTCGATATAATTCTGAGTTCGATGTGTTAAAAACTCGCATTCCAGCTCATTGTCCCTGAAAATCCTAGACCTCGTTCACCTCTTGTATGATCACTAGACCTGTACGTACAACTTGACTCGAAACAGCCTTTTTTGTGCAGTTTTGGCCCCTGTGACCCTCAAAAAGCATGCTCAAAAGCCTCAATCTTGAGGTAATTCTGACGATTTGGTCTTAGAAATTCCGAGCCTTTTTGGATTGCCTATGTAGTCTGAATAGCTCGCTAAGATATTGGTAAAGATATAATAATGAAATCAGAATGTTAGTTTGCGATGTAGGTCTGTGTCAAGGATGGTTGCTGAGAAAGACACCAATAACGGTCGACAAGACCTCTCAGAGGTGTTGAGAGGGAGAACATTAAAAGTGTACTATCTCCTTCTTAGTACTGGACAACCATGGTCAGGACGAGAGATACATAGAAAGCTTGGTTTCTCAAGTCCAAGTCTTTCTTTCTACCACCTCAACAAACTCAAAGAGCTAGGCTTGGTGGATGTTAATGAGGATGGTATGTTCTTCGCAGCAAGGAGGGTACGTGCCGGAGTTCTCACTTATTTCATTGATATCGGTAACAGATTGATTCCTCGATTCCTCTTCTATGCTGTTTTCTTCATTTCATTGCTCATATCTTCTTTCTTTTTCCTTCAACTGACGATTCATCCGTCAGACATTACACTAGTGCTAGTCTTGTTAATCGCAAGTATAATTTTCCTTTTCGAAACTATGTGGGTTTTGCAGAAAGGTTTCCAGTAGTGTGTACAAAATGTTGTACACCTCTTGATGTGTGAACCTTGAACAAGCTCAAAACCTAGGATTATATTGAGATATGCTCACATATTAAATGAATACTGAATGTTGAATCATACTGTGGCTTATCGATTTCAGTCTAGGAGATCAATTGCTGTTATACTGCTCATATCAATCCTAACTGGTTCAGCTTTGCCGAGAATCACATATCTATCTTCTAGGATGGACGGAAGTTTAGTTTCCCTACCTGGGTCACCCCTTGAAGAAACAACCTTCGCAAGGCTAGTCGACTCAACTCTTCATGCGGCTGCATACAATGGCACCTGGTCCTTGGATTCAGAAATCCCATATCAGCTCTCTTTGAGATTACCAAGTGACAGGGTATCTCTGGAGACCGCACGGGAACACGCAGAATCCTTTGTGAATGATAGTCTGCTGCGACATCTCGAATATGCCTCCTCGTCGACCAAGGACATGACTCGTTGGGGTTTTATTTTTGAGAATTACACAAATCAGGTGCGTTGCCTTATAGTCCAAGTAATAATCAATTCAATATCCGGGCAAGTAATAGGATACAAGGAAATCTGGAATGCTAAAGCCAATGTTTCATCCGACCTACTAGATTTCTACCCATTTAAGGAAACAGAGCCCCTATCCGAGCCACTGGCAAACTCGATTGCAGCTGACTTCCTTGAGTCACATAACTATACTCTGCTGCCTGCATCAAGACACATCAGAACTACACCAACAATCACCGACGAACACCTTAATGAACTCATGCAGGAAGGATTCAATTCATCAGTGAGCCCCGATTTGTATGAAGTTGTAATAAGCACGCCAGTTGGTATGGTCTTCCCGGATAAACAATCTTCAGGCATTCGACTACGATTAAGTGCCTCAACGGGACGAATCATCAGCTTCTTCTACGATTTCATCAACATACCGAACATAGATGTCAACGAGGTGGGAATCCTAAATGTCCAAGCAGCACGAAGATCAGCATTGGGGGATAATTCTCAATTTCCAGAAGCTTCGGTTGAATGGGGAAATGGGACTCTGCGTCTCGTGCGACTTGACCCTTATAGGCAACAGAGCATTCAATTCCAATTGGCTTGGACATTTAGAGTAACATGTTTACTTTTCGGCGATATTGAGGTGAGTGGGGAATATGCAGTGGAAGTAGATGCAATTAGTGGCAACTTTCACGATTTACATCCTGGACTCTATTTTGAGAACCCGGTCGTCATCTCCAACATACTCTCTGTCGTGGCAATGATATTTTCAGGGAGTTTCGTGGTTTCAGGGATATGCGTATTGGGGTATCGACGCAGATACAAACAGATACTGCGAAGTGTTGAATGAGTAGAAGAGATGAAGAGTTCTATGGAGATGAGGAAGAATGAGCGAGTCAGCAAACGAGCGAGGAAACAGACTGAGAGGAGAGGGCAAGTTCGATAAATCTCATCGGGTTTATGTCATTGCAATCATGTGTTTGAAGAAGTAAGTGGAAAAGAGAAGGCAACTCAGTCTGATTAGTAGTCTACTATCCTTTTTGAGATGTAGATCATGATGAGTGCGAGGAGAATGACGCCGCTTACAAGAACGACCCTCTTGTCTGGAAATAATCATTCTTATGGTGAATCCTGAAAATTCTGCTCTATGAATCATTGAGATTCGAAATTTCATAGGGCAAGGTCCGACTTTCCATGTGGAAGGTTCAACTAGTTGATGTTTTATCCCAAGTACAACGGATGGGCGCATCTGAAGGATTGATTCAATTCCTCTTACAGTTCGCGTTCTCTAATCTTGGGCCATACCTCGACCTCAAACTCAACATTTGCTTTTGCTTTCTCGATGCCTGATTTTCCAGCAAGGTGAATCTTCCTGTGCTTCTCCTTCAAATCGTGCCGTTTCATGTAAGTCCGGACCTTCTCCTCTATGACTTCAGAGGACAGTCCCTTCTTCGCCAAGCGTTCTCGGAGGTCTAGTTCCACTCTGAATCTATGTTTTGCCATGGGCAATCTCTCTATGATTGAATATCAGACTTTCAGATATATAAACAACTGTCTGAGAAACCGAGCTGGTAACGCGACTTTCCACGTGGAAACTAATCCTTTTTTGGTACGAGATTAAATTCAACCAATCAAAGAAACGTTTGTGACAAACTAAATGACATTGAACTTAGATAAAGCAGATCGCAATATGGATTAGGACTCGGTCTGACATCATCCAATGAGGCAGTAGGCAACTGGCCTTGCTCTGCCTCTAGATGGGAAAGTTCGGTAAGTCTACGGGTTAGTAAGAGTCTCGGCGCCGGAACTTCCTAATCTTTTAAATAAACATCTATGTAACCACAAACATTGCATTTGTCGATGACTGCTGTTTTTCCTCTTACTTCGGGGGGAATCACAAAACCCGATAAGAAACCTGGTTTTATCGTCTTATCCAAAAACTGTTCCATTCTACCCGTTCCGCATTTTGGACAATTTGACCCAATCGAATTACTCACAATATCACCTCCTACAACTTGACTCCTAATATCAGTAATTCAGCGGTTCTTAATCGGTGAACGTCCTAATATGCTATGTCTTGACATTTTGCATGTCCAAAATATCCAGATTAAAGCAATCGCTTCTAGGAGATGCGACAAGAATGAGATAAAGAGAAAACAGAAGAAACCACACAATCTAGAAGAATTCATCGAATGTTGGTTGTTTCACAGATCGAGTTTCAGATTTGTCATTAGTATGCTTGTTGTCCCACTCAGGACTCTCGTCTCTATTAGGACTCGTGTCTGCTGAGAAGTGAGCTTTGAAGCAGAATCTCTTCGGTCATTAAAAGAAGCTCCGTCCTTGCTTTGCTCACATTCTGAAGTTTTTCCATAGAATGGCCTCTCCTTGAGAGTGCCTCTTCGATTATCTCACAGGCTTCTTCTATTTTCTTTGATGTAAGTTCGTCTTCTTTGGAATCTATGCCTTTCATAATAGAACATATTTGTCTGAAGAGATTAAAAAAGATGGCAATCGGCAATTCGTAGCTGCAGCCTGAACAACGCATAACTCACCAACTCTCGTCGTATTGAGGGTTGGTAACACTCATTAGAGGATTCTGGCTGAAATTGCGGCAGTATTTACAAGATTCTTAGTTTGTAGAATGACAACGGGGGTTGCACATTGACACAGACAAAGCTTGTGCCCACACGTGAGGATTTGATACGAAGGCTTGTTCTGATTAATGAAGTAGGATGGGTGCGAGGACCTAAACCTGCTGACAAAGAGGTGGGTGATGTTCTTGAGGGGCTTCTTGGACTAACCACGAATAGTCTCCAAGATCCTGATTGGGGGATTCATGAGGTCAAAGCACAACGTCGAGGGAGAGCCAATCCCGTTTCGTTGCTATCAAAGAAACCCAACTACAAAGGTGGTCTTTCTGCTAAGGAGTTCGTCAGACAGTATGGATACTATAGGCATGGTCAGAAAGCATTGTGGATAGGCCTAAAACCTCACAAGAAGGATGACAAAGGATGGACTCTATGGGTCACTGATTCACGATTAGAGATGGATTATCAAGGTAATGTCGTAGCTTCTCAAAAGCTTGATACTTTGAAAAAAGCATTCAAGGACAAACTTCAGAATTTGGTGTATGTGATAGCAGATTCGAAGAAGGATTGTCGAGGTTAGATTTGATTAGAAGAGCAAGTGGTTTCTCCATTCTCAGCTGACATCATTCATCATTGTTGCATGAATTTCTTTGGGTATAAGGTCTTTTTCACAATACGACTATTTCTTTCTGAGTACTTGATAGAGTGTGATTACCAAGAAAGCTACAACTGTCCAAACGAGAATGTCTAAAACCAGACCAGTCCACAAAAGAATCATTGGACTCCCTGGGGGATAGAGGGGCTGAGATAGCCAAGGGAAGGGATACCCGTGCGCTGAAGTGCCAATTAATGCAGTATTCGGCAACAAGGCCGTTGCTAGAGTGAATACAAAGCCTCCAACAACGGAATAGGCTACTTTCTGACCTCGTGTCATGAATGATGTCTGAGAATCCTCTTCGAATGCCATTCTCTTTACCAGTTAGTCTGTGATATAGATTAAATATATATCTAATGTATGACACTGGAATTCTCGGACCTGACTATCTGCCGTACAGGCAAGAGAAACAGATGTAGATTCCCGAATCTATCAGAGAGGTTTTTCCTCTCTCCCTCACTCTTTCCATAGATAAAAAAGAGTTCTGGAAATCAATCGATCTTGAGTCCATTTCAGAAACCTCCAAGAAGGCGATTCTAACAAGCATCCCACCCTGGTTTTCGGAAGCAGTTGGACTCGAATAGTTAAGGTGTTAATTTTGGCTCAACCAAATTATTTGATACTAAAAACTCCCAGAATCCTGCCAGGGTGGTGCCCAACTGACCAGTCTTTCTGAGTGCTTCAACTGCTGCAGAGTCAGTTGGTTTCTTATGCAGTATTTTTCGGAACTCAGCAGCTGTAGATTTCCACTCTTCGGAGATTGTTATCCTCCTGATACTGACCCTTTTCATCTCATCCGCAGCATGGAAAGGTGTCATCCGGATGGTCATCGAGGACCACTTCGTGAGATGTGCTGTGTTTGAGGCAATGCCCGAGGACTTCCTAGCAGGAGGAGAAACACCGTGGTGAGTAATTGAACCGACCAGTTATATTACATCGAGCTGATATCACAGCTGTAAAGGAGGATGAACAAAACATCCATGCGTGGTGTAACATCGGACTCCTCTATGGGATTAATGAATTCTAATTTCCAGAAATAGAAAAGGGGTGGTCGAAGGATTAGTAGAGCATTACAATGTGGTAGGAGGGGGGGAGTTATGTAATGAGGGCATGTTACGAAAACTAGGCCCTACCAGTCCACTCGACCACTTAATTAGAATGACCTTGCTTTGATATAAATTCATGCCTAGTAGATTAAAATCCGTGGGTATTTGTTACTCTAATAGGGGGTACTCTAAGTGGATAGAAAAAAAATCATTCTTCGTAGTGCTAGATTAACCATGAACCTGAAAGCAGAACTCAATACACTCAGTGTGAAGAGGTCTTGCATCATAATTAACTACTAATCAGAACTCACTTCAGAGGACCGTTCTCTCTTGGTCCACTTCCCACAGCTCACACAACGGAAGAAGACAAACACAACCTCCTTTCCCCTCTCAACCTCCACTTCTTCATGCTTCTCGATAAGCCTACCTCCGCAGTGCGGACATTCCACATTCATTGTGTGCATTCTCTTTGATATGACCACATCAACTGCATAAATCATTGGATGGGAACCCATATTGACATTTCTCTATTTCAAAGAGATGGATAAGCTAGATAGAGAAAAGATTGTACAGACATGAGCTTGTGTTGGAAACCATCCATTCAGTTTGAGAGTCTTTCAAACTCAGATTTACTCCAAGAAGGACAGACCAAGTTCACCATCCAACCTCTTAGAAGGTTGAATATTAGTAACAAACTTATCTTGTTCAAGCTAAAGTTGTGTGTCTACTGGAGTCTGAACGGATCAGGTGAAACTCAAACATGGTGGACTATGATGTCATCGTTGCTGGTGCAGGCACCGCAGGGACAACGACTGCTATGGCCATTGCCAAGAGAGGTCATGTAGAGTGAGACTATTATAACAGAATAGAGTGGTTAATCATCATCCAGTGAGGACAAGACCGGAATAATGGGAACAATGTGTTTCAGTAGTAGTGGTGGTTTCAAATGTCGAAAGTCGTGAAGATTGGGTATGCTGATTATTTGGACAATGACGGTGAGTTGACCGTGCTGCGCCTTGTGAAGCTTAGAGTGCATGTCTACCGGGAAGACCGCTCTGGTTGGGATCCACTGTTCTGGTCGGTCTGGCACTACCAAGATGAGGAGGGCAAGGAATGGGGAGGAGCGGAGTACTTCAAAGGGACTCAAGCCTCAGAAACATGGGATATGAACCTATGATTAACGAATTCTCATGAATTGTAAATGGTTCAGTCTACTCAAGACTCTCCTTCTGTGCGTCTTGAATCTCAAGTCTGGAGCTCTAGATGTATAGTTCAACTATACCAAGAGTGACTGGCGACCTACGTCAAATGCCTAGCCGGAATCGAATGCTGGGCATTACGCAGTTACGGCATCTGCTTCTCTTGCCTGTAGGGCAGTACTCAGGTCCGAATATTTCACGTGCCATGACGATTTTAAGCAGTTCCCAGCCGTTTGTCGGTGTCACAGATTAGAACGCTCCCGCTTTAGCTGGTGCGTCCCGGTTATTCTGTATCAGCGCGTTTTTTCTTGATGGTTCTGCCGAGTATAACTTGAACCAACGCGTCAACAGTTTTCCAGAAATCTGATTCAAAGGAAGTGGCGTCCACGTCAGTCCATCCGCCTTCAGGGATGGACAAAACTACTCTCCCGGCACCACGTTCTGAGGACTTCGTACCAACACCCACAATGCACGCCTGAAGTGCATTACTCACACCTCGCCTTGCGAAAAGCGTTTGATCAGTTATCGCGAAAGTTTGCCAGCTCACGCAGAACCCGTGATCACGCAGCCATTTGATTAGCTGCTCTGCTAGCCTCCGAAGGTGCGGTGTTCCATCAACTTGTCCCCTGGCTAATCCCGGATATCTGTACCCTGTGGCTTCCTTCACCAAGTGCACGTCTTCGTTGACCGATAGCTTGACAGCTGTCTGGAGATCATCGCGTTCTCGTAGAACATTCGTAAATGAATCTAAGAACCTCTTTTCTGCCTCCTTCAACGGTTCGGCCTCATGCAAGAAGCCCTCGTCAGCAATTATTTCGTGCAAGTCCCCAACAAGAGAACAATACAACGCAAGTTGCTTGCGTCTGAGAATCAAGTCATTCAATTGCTCAGCATCATCTCCCTCCCAGATTGTCAGATCACATAGCCACTTGAACTCTCTCGCAGCTCTTTCAAGCTGTGTAGCTAGAGTCTTGTAACGCTCTGGTCCTAGTATCCCAAGGTTCTCGAATATTGGCCGATACTCCGAGGGTGACAACAACTTTCTCAATGCCAACTTGGCCTCCTCGAAGTCTGGCTCTTCCATGAGAATGGTAACTATCGAATCAACCGCTCGCCTGTCACCCTGCTCGGCTAGCAGAGAGATTGTTGCCTCTAAGATTTCGTCAAATGCCTGTAGTCCCAGCAGCAACTCATCTGCAACCCTTGTATCCAGCTGGAACTCAAGCCCCTCCATAGCTCCGAGCCACCTCCTTTCGTCTTTATTTTTTCGAGCAGTGACTGCGTATTGCAAAAAAAGCTCAAGGGCTTCCGGCCCCTGCTGGTTCATCGCAAATATGACAGAATCAGAGGTACAGGCAACCTCTTGGAAGGCATCCATTATCGTTAGCAGGAGTGATGGGATTCGGGGGTCATGAATCCGTCCAAGAATCTCAGTGGCGTAGTCTGCTGAGTAGTAACTAGGTTTCTCCAACGCCAGATTTACAAGCGCCTCAACAGCCGGAGATCCTATCTTCTCTAGGGCTTCCATAGAATCTGTGGGCGGAGGAGGGATTTCTTGTATCTCCTCGAAGTCGTAACCGTCGTTGCATTTCAGTTGGTCCGTGAGTTGTGATATCTCCTCCTCCAGCTGACGTACCATCAATCATCCACCTACTCTCCATCACTATTCTGACGACTATAAGAATTGCTGTAGTGAAGAGGGAACGGAACATTGCTTTTTGGGGACTGTTCATTGTAACTTGGAAAATGGAATGACCCCGTATCAGAGCTGCGGAACCTCATGGAAAAGAATCCCGACCATAGACCAATCTCCAAAAATGTCTTGACTGAAATTGCGTAATCTCTAGGAAAACTTGGTAGGAACGATTAAGCCAAGGAAGTTCGAAAATTGAAGAAGATGCTATATTCTTGGAAGAAATGACCACTGTGCCGAACAGAAAGAGTAGGAGAGAGGAATGGACATCTCTCTATTTGAAAATTGAAACTACATCTGTTTCTCTTGCCCGTAAGGCAGATAATCAGGACCAAATATCTCGTGTCCCATGACGATCTTGACGTTCATTTGGACTCCTTTTGATATCCAAGATTAATAAAAATCTGATTTCTAATTTCATTACTAAGATATGAAAAAATCGTGCCTGTGACAAGATCCCATACCACTACGTCTTGCATTCCAACCATAGACGCAAATAGGTGTTGAAGTTCACCCCTCGGTTCTTGTGCTAATCCATCATCTGAAATCATATCTTGTAAAATCAAAAGAAAAGCGCTAGATATCTTACTAATTCTATCTAGTACACTTATGAATTCCACCGTGTGTAACTTGTCTATTCCATTGGTACTATCAAACCATCCACTATAGCTTGAGAAACGCTTAGCCTCTTTGTCACCGTCTTTGTATTTTTTCGGATCGATAAAATGCTCGATTTTCATTTTTTGAGCAAGGCTTTCAATCTTTAATTCAAGTTCTTCCTTTCTTGAAAGAATTCTAAAAAATCTAAAACTAAGTGCAACATATTCATCTACGGGACCTGGTCTGATTTCGTGGTAGCTTGGTCTGAAATCATCAAGAAATGAATATACTTGACTAGGAATATTTACCCATTCTTCCTTCGAAGCTAATACAACCCAATTTGTCCAATTTTCAAGTATCAATATTTCATCATCAATTTTCACAGGAATTTCTTCCTTCACTATTGTGCACTTCCCTTCCAATCCTCGTGCACATCATCAAATTCTGGATTGATATATGAATCATAAAGCCAGTCAATAAGAACTTTAGTATCTCACAGCTCGGAAAATCTGAGTGATGCATAGAGCGAATTCCGTCTGCGCCTGATGTTTGACGGGGGCTTGAATTTGTATCTGGATTCGAATGATGACTAGTTTAAATATGAATCCAGAAGAGCAGCTTGGGCGAGCAGCTTGGTCATGTCTGGCCTGTCTTTCTCTCTGGAGTCAATACTCGAATTCAAGGGGGTGTACTCGAGTGTTTTGCAGGAGATGTGCCGCGCAACCGGTGCTGAGTTCTGCACATGGAATGTGCTAGCCTACCAAATCACTACAAAGCACTTAAAGCCTGCATTCGTTGACTCCCAAGCATTGAGCGAAATTTGAATGTCGAAGCAAGAGGATGTCATACCTTGGTGGCAAGGGCACCTCAGAGAGAAACAGCTCATGTCTGCTTTCTTCTCTAAGACATGGAACAAGCTCGGCAATAGAGTTGCTGCGATGTTTCCAGACCACGTTCGCGACCTCTATTATTCTGCTGGCCGCTTGGCCGGGCTGGAGGCACAACGGGAG
>JAGXOC010000429.1 GCA_019894665.1 Candidatus Thorarchaeota archaeon | reverse complement strand
AGTTGTGGGCAGCCAAGTTATCCTATAGATGTGGCTATTGCTTTGGATCATATTTCTTTGGCTGCTGTAGAACTTGGTTTAGGGACCTGTTGGATTGGCGCCTTTAATGAAGATAAAGTTAAGGAGATTTTGGGGATTTCCGAAGAGGTCAGGGTAGTAGAGTTGATGCCGATCGGTTATCCTGCTTATCAGTCCATGAAAGAAAAGAATCGATTGCCCCTAAAAAAGATCATAAAATATGACAGCTGGTGAAGATTAAGAGTTTACGAAGAGTTTTCAAGGGTTTGTCCTTTTTTGGTTTAGTGTTCTTTGTTTTCGTGTTCACCCACTTTTTCAAGGTCGTAGCTTTGGAAGCCGCAGTTCCAGCTGCAAATCCAGGGACCATCAAGAGATTTCCTGTAAATTATCAGCCCCTCCTTCATTTTCTTGAAAGCTCATGCTTAAAGGACGAATGGCGAGTTTTCTTCCACAGGCTGGACATTTACCGTCAGTTCTTCTTCTTAACC
>JAGXOC010000428.1 GCA_019894665.1 Candidatus Thorarchaeota archaeon | reverse complement strand
GTTAGAGATTATTGAGAGTTTCTTTGTAGAGAGAGGATTATAAATATGAAAAATGAAAATGAGTTTGTTTGGAAGCCTTGGGAAGACGCTGGAGAAAACATTCCTGAAATATTACCAATAAGTGAACCACCTTGTAAATACTGTAAATATTTTAAGCCTCATCATCAAACAATTGTGCTTATTGGGGAGGGTGAATTATTTTCAAGATTTGATGCTTGTATAGCAGAAAACATGTATGGTGATTTTTCTTGTTATGAGAGTGATATTGAGGAATTGGAAGATGAAAGTTAGTCTCCTCCTTACTTTTTATGGGAACAGATATTATCAACTAAAGAGAAGTTTGCCATTTCTGTTGAATCAGACGTATGAAGATTATGAAATAATATTTCTTGATGATGGTCGTATAAGTGAAAATGATTTATCTCCAATAGATTTATTAGACCACCCAAAAGTAAAATATGTTTCGCTTAGAGAAGGTGTTGTTCCTATACGCTCACCAAATAATG
>JAGXOC010000427.1 GCA_019894665.1 Candidatus Thorarchaeota archaeon | reverse complement strand
GGGTTTTGGCAACTTCAACAATCATCTTTGCTGCAGGGTGTTGGACATCTATCTCATCAAGTATTGATGCCCCGTCGTTGGTGATGGTTATGTCGCCCAAGCTATCCACCAGCATCTTGTCCATTCCTCGTGGCCCAAGCGTAGATCTTATAGCTTCAGCAATAACTTTGGCGGCCATGATATTGTTTCTCTGTGCCTCCTTCCCTTTACTCCTGGAAGTTCCTTCCTTCAAAATAAGTACAGGTTGTCCAGACTGGGTTTGTGTTAAATATGCCATAATAATCTCCCTACTACTAAATATACTTTATAATATATTCAGTGTATTATATAAGGATTTAAAAAAATAATATTTTTTCTATTTTCTAAATACATCATATATTCATTATCTAAAAAAATGTTGACGTTTGATACGACAATATTGTCGGTCATAATTTATAAAAAACAAAGGAGATAACAGTAGATGAAAAGCATCAAATTGATCTTAAGTTATGCACACGATATGCG
>JAGXOC010000426.1 GCA_019894665.1 Candidatus Thorarchaeota archaeon | reverse complement strand
CGATGATTCTGAGAATCGACGACGTCATCGCCTCCGCGAAGACTTCACCCCCGCCACCAGGAGGCGGCGGTGGAATGGGCGGAATGCCTCCGTACTAGGAGTACACACCATCCCTCCACCCTTTTCTTTTTAATCGTTTTTTTGTAAAGGTTTTTTGTTTGTAGGCTAGAGAGTTTTAAAGAACGGGATTTAGTAAGACAATAAAGTAATATATTTCCTAACAGAGTTAATGTTAAAAGCTCCGGTAGTGTAGTCAGGTTAAGCATTCGAGCCTCTCGACGTACGTAGGAGAAAGCTCGTGACCCGGGTTCGAATCCCGGCCGGAGCACCATTCATCACAGTCATAGCATAGTTTAAAGGAAAGATGCCTCCAACGTTTCTGTCGCGCTCGTCTTCTGAGGATGAGAAGGTCACCACACAAGATGAAAACCTTTCTTAACTGCTCTTTTCTTTCCTCCTCGCTGTTAAACGAAGAGTACATAAATTTGTATAAATAATTCAATAGTA
>JAGXOC010000425.1 GCA_019894665.1 Candidatus Thorarchaeota archaeon | reverse complement strand
TAACAATACCAATTCATCATCAACGTTCTCATTAGTAGGGGCAGAAGAGTCTGCAGATACCACACCACCTGTGATCACCACTATTGCGAACAACACACCCACAACCGATTCGGTAACCATCACCTGGTATACTGATGAGGACAGTGATAGTCGGGTCAAATATGGCAATATGTCTGGCAATTACACGATGCAGGAATTCAATACAACCCTGGTGACAACACATAGCATCACGGTGACAGGGTTGACTTCGGATACTACATACTACTTCGTGGTGAACAGCACAGATGCAAGTGAGAATTCAAATGAGAGTATCGAATCCAGTTTCATGACTGCAGCTGCGGCAGATACCACACCACCTGTGATCACTAATATTGCGAACAACACACCCACAACCGATTCAGTAACCCTCACCTGGTATACTGATGAGGACAGTGACAGTCGGGTCAAATATGGCAATATGTCTGGCAATTACACGATGCAGGAATTCAATACAACCCTGGTGACAAC
>JAGXOC010000424.1 GCA_019894665.1 Candidatus Thorarchaeota archaeon | reverse complement strand
GGAAAGGGTTGCCCAATTTATTGGGCGATTGCGCGACAAAAGATTGCGAGGCAGCCCCCCTCTGTCGTTGCGAGGCTGACTTTAGGCAGCCGAAGCAATCTCGGCCGGGGCCGTTAGCTCAGTTGGTAGAGCACCTGACTTTTAATCAGGGTGTCGCAGGTTCGAATCCTGTACGGCCTACCAGCTAAATCAATTGTCAATAGTCAAAAATTACAAATTCTAGTAGAGTATTATCTACTTAAATCAAACTGGACAAATTTATGCCTTCTACGAAACATTTTACCGAGTATAGATATGCTCTATCTCCTACAAGCCAAGTGTATTTTTGTGGCTTGCCTTTTAGACTAGACACTACACCAAAGTGCACTTTGAACTGTCTATATTGTTTTGCCATGTCTCGGGGTGGTCGCCGTACTTCACGCAAGCTAATTGCTTATCCCGATTCAATTGCGCGCAAACTTAACAGGGCTTTAGATGACCAAAAACAAAGAAGTGACATAGTTGGTGA
>JAGXOC010000423.1 GCA_019894665.1 Candidatus Thorarchaeota archaeon | reverse complement strand
CAACTTCTTTAACTGGAGGTTTTAGCATTTCTTTTAGTTGGTTATGTGCTTTGGAGTTCTGTTGCTTTAATAGGGGTAGACATTTATTAATTTGAATTTCGCGGTTAACGATTTTTGTTGCAAAAGCCATGCAATTCTCTTCGCGACATTCTTTGCAATTAGTTTTAGGAAGAAGTTTGTAAATATCAATAGGACTTAATTCTTTTTTTCCAGCTTTACCTTTTCGAGTCATTTATACACAATCTCTTAAGATTTAATTAAAATCCAATCAAGATATTTTTCAGAATCAGCTTTCTTGCCGAGCGTTAGGTTTTTAACAATATCTTTTAGTGTTTTTACAGCTGCAGGGTGCATCATCATAAACAGATCCACACCAGCTAGTAAAAGTGTCAATGCAGTAGTTAATTCCCAAAGAGGACCTCTTAGTTCACGAGGTTCCCACTCTTGAGACATTTTTAGCCACGCCTCACGAGCAGCCCATGCGTTTGTGGTTCCAGAGGACATTGGA
>JAGXOC010000422.1 GCA_019894665.1 Candidatus Thorarchaeota archaeon | reverse complement strand
GTTGAAACAGTTCAACTTGACCCAGGTAATGGAAAACGCAAATGCGTTGAATTAAATTGGATTCAGAAATTTTGCGAAGCAACTATGAATGAAAGTATAACAGATGACTGTTCTACCGGTACTGAAACACCTCCGTTTTGTGAGGATATATCAATCACCAATGAATTGGAGACCAATAATATGATGTTTAGCGAAGATAATATGAGGCGATTATGTTATCCTTTAGGTGAAACTGATGAAATGTGGATGGCCGGTGTGATGAATGCTCAATTTAATGCCTTTAATACTTACTGGGATAAATTGGTGATAACTGAAATTTTGGCTAATGTAGGAACGTTTATGGACGGCGATACTATCAAGGCTCTTCAGTTGTTTAATACTGTTAATAGTGATGCAATCGGGCCAAGAACCCGTGCATTAGCTAATATTCAGGATGAATTTGATCAGGCTGGTTTAGCCGGATTGCCTAACCTTATTGGTTCAGGCGAGGTGAATAAGTGGGCTCGCAT
>JAGXOC010000421.1 GCA_019894665.1 Candidatus Thorarchaeota archaeon | reverse complement strand
CTTTCTAATAGTTCTTCAATATCTTGCTCATCTTTATCCTTTTCAATCGCTTGACGGGCTTTCTGTATCGTTCTAGGATAATAGTCTTCTCTAAGTTTTAAATCTTCACTTTGTATTCTTCTGTGCGAAATAAGTAAATTAACTATTTCTTGATCTGACCATTCTGCTTGAGCTGCAAAAGTAGCGAGCGACATATCATAAGAACTAGCTGACTGGTCCTGAAATTCAGTTCTATTATGATTCCATGAATCAACAATTTTATCATCGATTATCTTCAGAGCTTCCCATTTATCAAACGGTGGTTGTGCTTTAGAATCAAGAATAAAACTATCAACCTTTACCTGCTTAGTTTCAATAGTTTTATCATCAATATTAACCATATAAGGATCAAATTCCTCAGGATTATATCTATTATCATTAATATCAATAATAGTTACAGGTACAGGTTCTTTTTTATTATTAAAAGTACCAGGTACCCTAAATACTCTAGATAAGTCAAATGTAGAATC
>JAGXOC010000420.1 GCA_019894665.1 Candidatus Thorarchaeota archaeon | reverse complement strand
CCTTATGTCGCTGGTGTAGGAAACTTCTTGAATAGAATAAGGGAAGCGGGTGCTCAAGCGATAATTGTTCCCAACGTTCCAGTTGAAGAGGCGGATGTTCTGTTAACTGAAGGAAAAAAAAGCGGCGTGCACATCATATTTCAGATAGCTCCAACAACAACTGAAGACAGGCTGAAGAAAATCACAGACATTGCATCAGGCTTTCTTTATGTCATAAACGTTGAAGGCGTTACAGGAGTAAGAGAGAGCCTAGCTGATTCTACCCTGAAACTGGTCGTAAAGGCGGTACACCTTACCTCCTTGCTTGATTTATTTGTTGTCTCCTCTTCCTCGCTTTCAAACCGTCCACGAATACACGAATTCCAAGACTTTCTCTATTTGTGCATTCGCGCATCCATTCATGAGAGACAGATATCTTACGTCCTTTTTAAAACAGCATTTGAATTTCCCAGCCAGTATTTATGCAGGTATCATGTTAATACCAGGATTAAAGATATCGACTGGGTAGC
>JAGXOC010000041.1 GCA_019894665.1 Candidatus Thorarchaeota archaeon | reverse complement strand
GTTCTCTACTGTACTGAATGAAAGTGGGATAAAGAGCGTTGACACGCTACTCACGAAATACAAAGTGGATAGCGTTTTAGACCTTCAAAAGAAAGTAGTATCTCTAGAAGCAACTTTGAAGGCGGTTCGTAATGAGACCTCAGAGAGCGAAGGAAACATCCAGAGAGAAAATGACAAGATTACAGAGCTTCAAGATAAACAGGCAGACATGGTACGGATTGGAGCTGAGATTGAAGAACTCAAGATATTGAACGAACATGCAAAATATGTTCGAAGACGGCTTGTTAGTGGATTTGTCACCGACTATGTGTTTCAGAAACGGCTTCTTGGTATCATCAGAGGGGCAACCAATCCATACGTCCAGGCTTTCACCAATGGTCAATATACCTCAATTGATCTTGAGCCGACTCCTGCTAAGGGTCGTTCAGGTCCTGGATTGATTCTCAAAATCTGGGATGAACGAGATCAAGCTTGGAAGAAGACCTCTCAACTGAGTTATGGTGACAGGACCGCTATCAGCCTGGGGCTTCGCATGGGGATCAGTCGAACAATGAGCAGTATTCGACCCCTAAAAGACAGTCCCGTGATGACCCCCCGTGTTCGCTCTGTTCTCCTTGATGAACCCCTGGGAGGTCTTGACAAATCTAGACGTGAAGCTGTAGTGAGAACCCTTGTCAATGACCAGAGTTTCGAACAAATACTTCTGATAACCCACACTGATATTCAAGGTTGGGAGGGAATCCCTGTCATAGATGTGTCCAAAACTGGTGCTGCTAGCAATGCAGTTCTTGAGTTGTGAGCATTGGTGCGCCTTGGAACATATATTAATCAGTGAGCTGATATCGAAGTTATTATGCGTGTGCTCGAGGCTGGCCATAAGAGAGTTCGACTCATCTCAAACAGAGTCGACAGTTGGCTTCTTCGATTCGGGCATAAGACTTCTCGATTTCTGATTGATTATCGTTATCTCATATCAGTACTGATCATTGGTTTCATTGTTTGGGCTATTGTTTTCAACATTGCAGTCATTGACTATACTAACAGTAACACTTGGTCCTCACGTAGCTCATGGCTAGGTCCCTTCCCCGGCACAGATACAATTGAGCTCTTTGGGTTCACAGTTGAGTACCAAGTCGAAGGTTACAGTGACTACTCTTTCTACTACGTTCATTGGGGCTATAACACGCTCTATGGAGTAATGCCATACTCCCCTGAATATGGAGTTCTTGAACTAAACGGCATTACAAACAATAATGGCGCTCATATGTTTCCACCTTTCACCTCATATCTCTACGCTGTTGGAATAGCGCTAGGAAACATTATGGGTTGGGAAAACTGGGGAATTGGTTTCCTAATCGCGGCATTTGGTTATTTGACAGCACTTCCTGTCTACGGACTTGCTAGCGAGTTCGCCTCCAACAAACGTGTTGGAGAGGTGGCGGCTTTGACATATTTGTTGAATCCCTTAATGCTCTACCACACAGATTTCCTATGGTTCAATCCTGCCCCCTTTGTCTTCTTCTTCTTTGCAGGGTTCTATATGTTAGTCCGGGGAAAACGGCTCACAGGCACTCTTCTCATCGTGTCTGCTGCACTGTTCAAACAGACCGCATGGTTTCTGGGAATACCACTTGTTGTGTATCTTCTCGTAAAATCCAGAGAACGAAAGACTACCAATGATGAAACAACACAATCTAATGGACCTCAAGCTGATTCGGATGAACCAAAAACTAGTATGTACGAACGAATGGCGTCTTTCTTGAGGCCTATCATCGACTATTTTGACCTGCGAAATTTCATGATTAGCGTTGTGCTAGTTCTGATTTTTGTAGGAGCAGTAATGCTTCCATATTTGATTGCCCAACCTCATTTCTGGGATTTTTGGAGGCTTGCCTTAGGGTCTTTCTCATTCGACGGCAACTTTGTGGATCCACCACCGTATAATGTCCCGACACGAATACAGGTGTTGCCGATAATAGCTGGGATGCCTGAGTTTGCAGAATTGCTTGATACTATCATTATTTCGGGAGGTCCCTTAGTGTTTGGTGTGATCCTGTGCGCAGGCATAATGATACTGAAAGACAAATTCGAAGGAGAAGAAACACTCTATCTACGTCGGATTCTATTCATGACGCTCATCCTGATGCTGATTGTGATCTTGGCGGGTCCAAGAGGAGTCTTCAAGTATTATTTTGTCATGCTGATGCCATTCTTCTCAATATTCTCTTCAGCTAGAATGATTAGGAGTTCAGGAGAACATGTGCCATTCTCGGCATCAATGGTTTGGGTTCCAATCATGTTGACCCTCTTGATCCTGATTCCTGATCGTAACATCTACCTTGCATTCGTGCTCTTAATCTTCATTGGTTACATGCTTGCTCCTCTACTAGACAAACTTTACCACATAGCAAAATCACCATTCAGATTCATTCGACAGTTTATACAGCGAATAACAAAAATTTCCCTAAAGCCATTAACAGTCGAAGAACTACCTATTGACGTAACTAGGAAACGTTACATTGCAAACGTAATCACACAGGGCGTCATTTTGGGCCTTGGACTATTTTTCATTATTTTAGGCTGGTGGATTACTTGGATGGCAATCGGTGTGGACGTAGTCACTGGATTGGAAGTTATACTTGTCTTTAGTGCTTCATTCATTGTGGGTTTCCTTCTTCTCTCCATCGCTCTTTGCATGGCACTTTTCAGTGAACTGCGATTGTCTCATCTGAATAATAGGTTACGTGAATTCAGTTTTGTGACCGCAGCATTGCTCTGGATTTTCGGCATCTGGACGTATATCCTAAGTTGGCCGATTGATCTACAGCCTGAGCGGCAAATACTTGTCATATCAAGTGTGTTCATATCGATCTGGGCTGTGTCCCTTCTTGCGAATCAGAGTAATGGAACCAGAATATTGACCAACGTCATGATTCTTGGAGGATTGGCAACAGGGCTCTATGTTTGGAATTCCTTAGCTAATCTGACATTAGTTCTTCTAGGAAGTATAGGTTTCTGTTCTGTTTTGGTTCATCTATTACTAATCTGCGTACACTCTTTAGATAGAGGTGTTATGAACCCTCCAGATGAAAAACAAACACGCCAGATGGTAGAGAAAAATACCAACCGTGACGTGTAAGGAGCTGTGTTGATGAACGAAACGAGTAGCTCACTTTCAACCCGTTTCAAGTTGTTCATTCAGTCACACCGTGCCTTACTCATTATTTTGACTGTCGCTGCATTTGTTTGGGCTTTGGTGTTCTTAATAGCTGCATCTGATTATCTATTGATGCGTAGTTGGAATGGGGCCGGTCAATTCGATATTTTTGGGCTCACAGTGCATTTCGAGTTTGAAGGATGGACTGACTATGCTTATTACTATCAGACTTGGGGTGACCAGTTTCTGGATGGATACATACCCTATACAGATGCCTTCGACAATGCAGCTCCTGATCAATATGCTCCGTATTTCTTTCCGCCATTGTATCTGTATCTTTGTGCCCTTGGAAACGCTCTTCCTATCAATCCTTTTGGCACGGCACTTCTCATATGTTTATTTGGCTACGCTACTGCATTTCCAGTCTACGGAATTGCTGAGTATCTATCACAGAGTAAGAGGGTAGGCGAGATAGCTGTTGCCTCATATCTACTGAATCCATTGATTCTTTATCATACAGTTTACGAATGGCTGAACCCTGCACCCTTTGTGTTCTTCATGATGATGTCATTCTACCTGTTGATGAAACATCGTCGTATTGCAGGAACCTTGGCTATGGTGACAGCCGCTTTATTCAAACAGACTGTATTCTTTTTGGCACTTCCGCTTATTGCTTATCTTATCAAGACCCCCCCCGCAAAGGAACTCTCTGACCATGATCCAGATACATCAGAAGAGTACGAACTCATTGCCGGTGACAACCTTGATGTTTTAGGATTTATACGAATGGCAGTTATTGTCTTGGTCTATGTAGTAGTTATGTCCCTACCGTATATCATTGATTATGGCAATTATATCTTCTACATCCTCTTGAAACCAGGTATGACTCTTCTAGACAGTGTAACCGTTATTCCTGAGTCAAACATACCGATGACATTTGCAGTTCCTTTCATTGTCATTGGTGCACCAGAACCACTTGTCCAATTTCTTAATTTGGCTACTGCATACTCTGTATTCCTCTTCATCGGCATCTTGGTCTTGCTCGTTCCAATGCTATTTGAGGTGAAAGATGACCGCAACCTTCGCAGCTATTGGCGCAGGATATTATTCCTCTCCCTTCTGCTACTTCTAGTGGTTCATATCTTTTCACCTCGAGGATCTTACAAGTACTACTTTGTGGCATTCATCCCCCTCGTCTCAATACTATCTGGTGAAAGGATGATTTCACACGGTACTAAGAAAATTCAAGCATCTCTCTCAATGGTCATCAATCCATTAATAATCACAGCTTTGATTCTCATCCCCAATCGATACGTCTATCTCGGTCTTCTCCTCTTGGTGATGATGTCTTACATTCTAAACCAACAGTTTGGAGATGTCTATTACCTGATTACCAAACCATTATCTCAAAGATTTCAGAATTTAAAATCTCGAATCATTAATAGTAGCCATGAACATATAACTTCGTGACTACGCTGTTTTAGTTAGAGCCTCTAGTTCGTTCTCTTTCTTATCCATCTTCTCTGTCAGGCTCTTGATCTGAGCGTCTAATTTCGCTACTTGTTCAGTATAGGCTTCTTCTTGTAATGCACCTGAAGCATGTCTTTTCTCAATGTGTTTACGAAGGTCTTCAACTGATTGCATCTCTTTCTTGAGCGCCTTTAGATCCGCTTGGATTGATGCACTCTTACTCTCATCGGCAGTCTTGAACTGCTTCGCTGGTATCATTATTCCCAGTTGATGTTGTGTCTTTTCAGCAAAGTCTTGGAACTGGTCTCTCAGCGACTCAACATTGCTATCAACCTTTGTTACCTGCTCCTTCACCTTCGAGATGTCTTTCTGTAGGTCAAATACTGCATTGACAAGTCGCTTCAAGGTCTTCTCGAACTCTGCAGCTGCAACTGAGTCTTCAGCAGGTGTTTCCATAAACTTCTTCTTCCCTGCTTTCTCTTGTTCCTTGACCACTGCGCTAGGCTTAGTCATTTGGAACTCTCCACTTAACCATCTGAGTGTGTTTAATGCGAATGTGGCATTTCCCTTATGCTTGAGACCTCCACCTCTTCTGAAGACCTCATAGCTTCCAATGCACATCACTCTGCCTTTACCCACCTCTGCGATTGCTACAATCGCAGCTCTTCCTGGGTCTGCAGTCTCTGAAGTTATTGCTAGTGCTGTGGCTTTTCCTGATACCTTGAGACTACATGCTGAGGGAACAAGAAGGTCCGAGACATCCTCTGTCGTGGAATGAGCAACTATGTCAGTTACAATTGGCATTGTTGGTAGTCCAGCATTACTCCGCTCATCCTTAACGGCTGTGTTCTCGAATGTGATTCCAAAATCGCTTGAAATCTTTGACATGTTATTCATGAGTCCACGATCGCCACCAGAGAGTGAGAGAAGCAACAACCCCCCACCGTTCTTCACATACTTTTGAAGGACCTCTATCTCCGCAGGTCTCATCTTTGAGCTGTTTGGGCAACCGAAAACCATGACATCTGCATCTTTGAGGTTTTTCGCTAGAATCATGAACTCAGTATATGCTTCGACATCGAAATCATTGTCACGAAGCATTTGTCCAAGGTCCGAATATGTGCTTTCCAATCTACCTCGTTCATTTTGTGTCTGGTCAAAGAGGACTTTCTTTCTCCTTCCGCTCAAATGGTTACACCTGTGACTACCGTTTGTCATCAAAGCAAGACGGATGCGCTAATAGTATTTCCGTAGACAGGCTCCCTCGGTCGAATGTTTTATCTCAATGTGATGCCAGAAGGGCTGTATGAGCGAGGAGAATTGCATTTTCTGCAAAATCATCCGTGGAGAGATACCATCCTCTGTGATTTTTGAGGATGAGCAAAGCATTGCGTTCATGGATGCGTTTCCTGTGGCCGAAGGTCATTGTCTGCTGATTCCAAGGAAACACTATGTGAACATGTTTGATGTGGACCCTGATGTTGTTGCGCATCTGGCCAAGAATCTTGTAGACCTTACAAAGAGAGTACAGAAGGCTACGGGTTCAGAGGGTGTCCTCAATATTGTGGCAAATGGCGAAGGTGCGGGACAGGACGTGTTTCATCTACACTTCCATGCAATTCCACGTAACAAGGACTCGCCATTCGGATTCAAGTTTCCCCCGGGATATAGAGAAACAATAGCTGATAGAGAAGACCTTGACCAAATGGCAGAGAAGATACGTGAGTCAACCTAGTCAATGTGGAGCAGATTCAAACCCGTCACATCATCACGCTTTCGAATCAGTTCAATCTCTGTTTCTATGATTACTAGTTCGATAGTCACGGAGACCTGACAACCCGCCATCAGATGTCCTCCATAGCACTTCCCAGCTTCATCTGCAACAATCATGTGTGCATGCACAACAAGGTCCCCTTCGTGTGTTGAGATGTCACCGATGCATGAGACCACCTCAACATCTTCGTCTATTGTGAAGTTTCTGTACTCTCCATCTTCTATATGGAAGTATCCAAGTTTTGCCTTCGAAACAGCTCCGATAAGGCTCATTTGGCCTGACCTGACACCATGTTCCTTTGCAACTGCTTCAATTACCTCAAAAACATCTTCTCCCGGATCCATCCGGGCGAAAATCACTCGTTTAATCTCAGTCTGAATTGAACGCACCATACCTATTTTGAGTGCAATACGGTCTAATGAAGGACTCGCATTAATGACCATTATGGGAAGTGCTTATCAGGGGTTGACCGGTCACTTAAGCTGTGAATGGATTTGACCAAGGACGAGCAACCCGCAGATGACAATCAGTCCTCTCTTGAGGATTATTTCACACAATCTGACACAGCTTCAGAGGATTCTAAAATAGACGCAGAGGGTCAGCCGTCAGATATCGAAGAAACCCCCTCAAACGAGGAGAATTCAAACTCCACGAACGATACTGATAATTCATCTGATTCTGTCGTTGACGTTGAAGAGGAATTTCCTGTGCAAGTTTTAATTGAAGAAGACAGGACCCCTGAAAACTTACCCCCCTCCTTCCTTTTGTCAATTGATTACTCTGGCGATAACAATAAAGCAATTGCAGTACTCTATCGACCTGATAATAAAAAGGTCTATTTCTGGCTTGATAATACAGATCACAAACCGTATTGCTATACTGATTGGCCAGTCCAAGTTGTTGAGTCTTCAGCCAAACGGCACAAGGGATTCGTTCGTGCAGAAACTGTCGAATTGTATGACTTATTGCGTGATGAACCTGTGAAGATGACGAAAGTTATAGGTAATAATCCGCTAGCCATTGGCGGCAAAGATGACTCGATTAGAAACTTATTAGTGGAAAAAATTGTTGATCCCACTGACCCACAAAATACGATTGTAGTAAACCATGCCTGGGAGGCTGCTATTCGCTATCAGCTGTGCTACACTTACGACAGCAAACTTGTCCCAGGTCTTATGTATAAAATTGAGAATGGAAACCTCGTCCCCTGTCCTCCCAATGTGGATGCGAAGACGCTTGAAGAGTTCAAGAAGACGGTCCAGGACGAGGAAGGTCTTGAGTCAATCATCGCAGAGTATTCGCCCATGTTCTTTACTGAAGTTCCAGACATCAAACGGTTGGCAGTAGATATTGAGGTCTATAGTCCTATAGTAAACAGAGTCCCCGACGCTCGTACTGCTGAAAATAAGGTGACCGCAATAGGTTTCTCAGACAGTGAAGGATACAAGAAGTGTCTGGTGTTGAAACGTGAAGGACATCCTGAGGGAGAGAAACGCAAGGACTTTCCAAAAGAACTAGATATTGAATACTTTGAAAAAGAAGATGAAATGTTGATAGAAGCGTTTAGAATCATCAATCAATACCCTATTGTCCTTACATTCGTGGGTGACACATTTGACCTGAAGTATCTCCACAACCGTGCAACGCGTCTGAAGATTGACACGAAGAAATACTGTCCAATAAAACTCAGGGGAAATCAGGACCCGCGCCGTGAACGAGCGTTCCTGAACCGTGGAGTTCATGTGGACCTCTACAAATTCTTTGCAAACCCATCCATCAAGATTTACGCACTCTCTGGTGCTTATCAACGAGAGAACCTCGACTCAATCGCACTAGGAGTTCTGGGTGAGGGTAAACTAGACCTTAGTACTAACATCGCCGATTTGCCCTACCACGAGCTTGCTCACTATTGCTGGTTGGATGCTGATCTAGTGTTACGATTCACACAATTCGAGGATAATCTCTTACTGCGCTTAATCGTCCTTCTGATGCGTATCTCACGAATGTCCATGGACGACGTGACAAGGTTCTACATATCATCCTGGATACAATCTGTGTTCAGACAGGAACACCGGTCTCGAAACTTTCTGATTCCAAGGCGAGTAGATATTGACAGCATGAAGGCTGCAGTAGCTCAGACTGAGGCAATGATTGGTGGGAAAGCGTTCAAGGGCGCAATTGTGATTGAACCTGTTGCTGGTGTTCATTTCAATGCTACAGTGCTTGACTTCGCAAGTCTATATCCAACCATCATGAAGACACATAACATCAGTTACGAAACTGTAGACTGTCCTCATGAGGTGTGTAGAACTGGAACGGACAATCAAGTTCCTGAAACAGATCATTGGACCTGCACACTGAAACGAGGAATGATTAGCCAAACTATCGGATTCTTCAGAGATACTCGAGTCAAATGGTTCAAGCCTAAGAGTAAAGACAGGGCACTTGATGAGAACACACAGAACTGGTATTCGGTTGTTGAGAAAGCGCTCAAGGTGTTCGTCAATGCAGCCTACGGGGTTACAGGTGCACAGCACTTCGAACTCTTTTGTATGCCCGCTGCCGAGAGCATCACAGCATACGGTCGAGATGCCATCATCAGAACTAAGGCGAAGGCTGAGTCCATGGGCATTAGGGTGGTCTATGGCGACACTGACTCGGTGTTTCTAGACAACCCCTCAAAGGAACAACAGGAAGAACTAGTGCGTTGGTCCACGACGGATCTGGGAATCGACCTCGAAGTGGAGAAGACCTACAAGTATGTGGCTCTCTCTGACCGCAAGAAGAACTACATTGGCGTTTACAAAGATGGCAAAGTAGAGGTCAAGGGACTCAGTGGAAAGAAACGCAACACTCCTGATTTTGCACAAGTTGCTTTCCGAAAGATGTTGGAAGTTCTTAGTAGAGTTGATGACCCTGAGGGTTTTGAGGCGGCAAAGGATGAGATTCGCGAGATTGTAAACAATGTCATCGATCGGTTGGAGGGTAAATCTGAACCATACACTCCCGAAGAGTTGGCTTTCAGAATTCAGATGACGAAAGCACTCCATTCGTACGATACAGATATTCCTCATGTTAGAGCCGCAAAGATGCTTGTAGAGAAGACCCAAGATCCCACGAAAGCGTTGCCTGGAACGATTGTGTCTTACATAAAGACAAAAGGTCAAGACTCAGTACTGCCAGTTGAGTTGGCACAGGGTGTTAGCTACTGGATTGATAAGGGCGCATACATAGATATTTTGAAGAGTGTGTTTGAACAGGTTCTCGATTCAGTCGGTCTCGACTTCGATGAGTTTCTTGGTTTCACAACTCTTGACCAGTTCTTCTAGCATGAGAATTGGTAGAGAGTCTGAATAAGAAATTCTTATAGCCATGACTGGGTACACGCATGACGACCGAGAGCTAGACTTACACCGATTTCGACGGGGTACAAAGATAATGAAGTTGAATTATCGCGAGTTCTTCATGCAGAAGATGCTGATTATGTTCAAACCCGAAGACATTGGTATGTCTGCGAAAGACTTCATTTCTACCTATGCTTCATACATGGAAGATGTTGGAATCGTGGGCAAAGGCCCAGATGGTTATGCGCTGTTTCCTAGTAAGACTGCACCAGTAACAGAGGAACACACCGAGTTCTTTGCCGAATGGGTCCAACTAAATGATGCACTCGGTATACATGGAGTCGTGGGAATGGACTTCTATACTGATGGATGGTTCGCCCGTGATCCAAAGTATCAGACCATGGATGACAAGGGTATCAAGATGGAGCATCAGATCTGTCCGAATCGCGAGGAATTCTGGCAATACGGTGCTGAGATTGTTAGGGAAATTGGATCATACCCGATTAATGAGATTCTCCTCTTTGGAACGGGTTTCATTCGTGACCACTTCTGCTTCTGTGAGCGATGCAGGACTGAGTTCGCACCAATGGTTGACCAAGAACCTGCTCGACTAAGTTTTGCATACCTCCTAGGAAACGATGAATATCATGAGAAGTGGCATCAATTTCGCAGTGACAAGGTGCATGAAGGTCTTCAATACCTCCAAGATGCTGCTGTTGAATCAGATGAGGCTACGGGCAGAGAACAACCACTGAAACTCTCTGTTGAAGTGTTGCTTGACCCTGAAACTGGTCTCTCTGATGGTGCACGTAACGAATACGGTTATGATTATTCAAGAATTGGTGAGATCACAAAGAACGTGTTGATCAATCTGTTTCCTTGGTCCCCGGATCTCCCATCTAAAGGAAGCCCTGAGTATAGCGATCTTGTGGAATCTCTCTACTATGTCAACGAGTTCACCAGAAGAGGTGGTAGAGCATCTCTCTTCCGTTGGGGTGTCACAACCATTGAACAACTACAGGAACTGAAGGCTCTAGGCAAAGATGTCGGTATAGACCGGATTGTCAGTACATTCCATTATCCTTCCGACTACTCCCGTCGACGTGAGAGTGCTATTGGCAATTATTAGAACTTACAGCCTTGCACTACAATAGGGGCATACTCTGTTATCAGACCGAATGTTTCGTCCGCATGAGAAGCAAAAGCTGTACCCATCGTTCTCTTCTTTGGAATCATCAATAAATGGACTGAGCTCTCCTTGAGAAAACAACGCACCAAGTCCTTCAATTGATTCATCGGGTTGATTGTTGCATACTTTGCTGTCCTCTTGTCCACCAAAAATCTGACTATCTCCTTGATAACGATGAGTTTCTGTGGGCTGTCTTGACGTTGTCCGGTCATCACGCCAAGGTCCTGAACCTTCGCTAGCCTGTGAAGTTAATGATTGCATTGCATGATCAAGTGACTCAAAGTCCTGTCGATAGTCATCAGAACCATAACCTGGGTCTATTGCAGGACGATTTGCTGTTCGCTCCCTTGAAGCCTGCTGTTGCCAACTTGGGTCTAGATTCGATAATCCTCTGGCTGTTTCAACGAACTTGACATGAGCGTCACCCTTCAATTGCTCATATTCATCTAGCGTAAGTCCGAGAATTTCCAGTGCTCTATCCCGTTCAGCACATCTCTTGGATAATGGACAACAGTACGCAAGACTACCATGACATAGGGATGCCATCGCCCGGTCTTGACGTGATTTGAAAATTGGAGTGATACGTCTATTTCCAAGGATAAGTGAATCGCCCACGGATTTCATCTCAGAATAACCACTCTGTGCTAGAGCCTCAACAATCTCGCGAGCAGGGTAAGCACGACCTTCGATGATTATATGGCCTTCAGTCTTGTCAAGTCGTACTGACCGTTCTGTGCTCTTATTTCCGTCATAACTAGAATTTCTCGTGTCTGCCACCTCTCAGAATACTGACTAGATGTCATTTGGCCATGCTCTCAGAGTAATACAGATGTATGTATTATCTGGGTCTGACGCGTTCAGGGTGGAACCGTGGACTTCACGCGGCCGACGCGAGGTAGTTATATACTGGCGTCTAACAAGCAATGATCAGAGGTTCTTGCGGAGGCAGTTGAGAAATGGGTTGTAAAGCCGAAGGTGCTGCACAAGGCTACACTGTTCTAGGTGGTCTTGTTCTTCTAGTATACGCAATTCAACGAATATACAATGCAATGATGGGACCTGGTCCTGGTACGACAGACGGATTGATAGCGATCTTTCTTGGAGTTATACTCATAGTTGTTGTTGCTCTTGCGTTTGATGCATGTGGATTCATATCGTGGAAAGTTCAGAAGTCTGCACTTCTCTTGACCCTGTTTGGGTTCATTGCGATAGTAATTGTATCGTTTCCGGGAATCACACTAGACCCAATTGCATGGATGATGAGCCTAGATACGCTTGCAGGACTCATGATACTTCTCGGTGGTCTACTCCTATTCAAAAAATAACTTCCCAAAAGCTACTCTCGCCCACATCGGAAATTAGATATTGGGGCCACCTCTCCACAACAACTGTTCAATCCATGGAAGGTTGTTGAGATGGAAGAAAAACACATCCAAATCCTCAAGGATCTAGGTTACAATCTTGATCAAAAAGATATGACCAATGACTATTGGAAGAAACGAGGCGCGGAAGCACTTGCCATAACAACTCAGGATCGAGACGTCTATGGCTGTCTCGACCACACTGTTGGCGAAGGAGTCACGATATTCGATATAGAAGGTACAGAATATCTTGATGTCACAGGTGGAGTTGCCGTGAGATCTTTCGGGCTCCGATACAAACCATATCTTGAATTCGAAGAGAGTATTCTCGACGTTGTAAAAGAACTACCCGGAATGGACTTTGATGCCATTCCCCAAACATTGCTTGCTGAACGCGTTGCAGGAGTCACTCCTGGAAATCACAAAAAACGAGTTGTCTTCACAACCTCTGGAGGTAGAGCCGTTGAAGGTTGTATGAAATCAGCAATGGACTTGTCTGGTAAGCGTAGGTTTGTATCATTTAGACCCGCATTTCATGGTCGTACTGGTTATGCACTCGCTATGACTTCTTCGAATTCAAGGCACAAATCTGGTTTTCCACAAGGTGTGGATGTTATTCGCGTCTTCTATCCCTATTGCTATCGTTGCCCATATGGCACTAATGTTGAAGATTGCAGTATAGAGTGTGTTGAGGCTTTACGATATGCCCTACAAGTCGAAGGGGATGATATAGCAGCAACTGTGATGGAACCGATTTCCGGAGAAGGTGGTCTTCTCGTTCCCCCTGCAAAGGCAGTTCAAGGAATTTACGAATTGACCCGTGAAATTGGTGCGTACTTCATGTCTGATGAAGTCCAAGCCGGAATGGGTCGAACTGGCAAATGGTGTGCTATTGAGAATCATGGAGTTGTTCCTGATTACATCTCAATGGGCAAGGGCATTGGAGGCGGTTATCCGATGGGTGCCTCAATTGGGCCCTCACCAATGTTCACCGGAGGTTCAAGACACTCTGAAACTTTCTCTGCAGAACCGAAAATGTCACTACTATCGTTGTGGATTTTCAAACATATGGAGGATGGTGACTTTCTCAAAAAGAATGCAGAAAATGGCGCATACCTCTTGAAACGGTTCAATGAGCTGAAAGACAAACATGAGGTCGTTGGTGATGCTCGTGGTATCGGTCTGATGGCAGGTATAGAGTTTGTGAAAGATAAGAAGTCGAAAGAGAAAGCACCCAAACTTCGTGATCAAATCGTGAAAAATGCTGTACAGAAACAAAAGCTCTGGATACTTGGTTGCGGTCAAAACGTTATCAGATTCATTCCTAGTTACGTCATAACTAGGGACGAGTTAGACGACGCTGTTGACAGGCTTGACAAAGCCATTGAAGCCTCGGTGTAACAGAATCAAAAAAGAAAGAAGACTCATCTCTAATGTCCTAGGACAAGAGATGAGTTCTATATTTTATAGAAGCCAAAGGATTGCGCCTACGATGACAAGAATGCCACCAAAGTCGCTAGCGAACATAACCATCAAAATTCCAACGATGAGAACCACGAGGAACTTGTTCGTCTTTCCGAAGTCTAGAGCACTAATCTTGAGGAATCCACTGTTCACCAATGCGATAAGTGAGAACACAATCGCGAGGATGCCCAAGACAAATGCGTCAAGAAAGCCTCCTAATATGTTCACATATCCCAATGTGAAACCCAGACCGGGAACAAGCAGTAGTATTCCTTGAATAAGACCAACCAGTGCGCCAATGAGAACCAGAAGGTCTCCGATTTTCTTTAGATCTGCCATTTAAAATTTCTCTCTCCTTCTACAGATTTTGCCTTAGAAAGGCTGTAGATACAAATGAATACTACTATTCAATTGATAAGGATATCTTTTTTCTTAATAATATCCCATTGTAAGTGAATAATAAGGCGGTTCTGTGAAGTGGATATGTCTTCAACTGTCGATGGTCTTGATGATCCCGTTCAAAGGGACTCAAGCGATCTAATTGAGGTTGATGGGGATCTAGACCCAAGTTTTGACATACCCAATCAAGGCAAGATTCTCATCATTAGTCGCGACCAATCATATCTCACTCACGGGGTCCATAAGTTTCCAGCAAAGTTCTTTCCTGAACTACCACGGTATTTGATTCGTAAGTATTCTAAAACGGGTGAATTCGTTCTCGACCCAATGTGTGGTAGCGGGACGGTCGTTCTGGAGGCGATGTTGAACGACCGAATTGGGATTGGAATTGACATTGACCCCATTGCGCGCTTGATTACGAAAGTAAAAACGACAATCATTGATCCTGAAACTCTAAACCTCGCAGCACTAGACCTCACAACACGGATTCAAGAGTTCAAAAACAACTCTGACCAAAACCCCTTGATACCTGAGTTTCCCTATCGTGACAACTGGTTCCGTTCGTTCGTCTTGAGAGAGTTAGCAATTATCAATGACAGCATTAACAATCTTCTCTCAAAACATCAGAATGATTCAGAGTGGTCAGACATAGGTGATTTCTTCCGAGTTGTCCTATCCTCTATCATCCGCGACGTATCAAATGCTGATCCCCACTGCACCCGGACAGTTCTACGAAAGAAGGTTGTCAAGTCAATCTCTCCCGGTGATACTTACGTCAAATTTTCTCAGAAGTTATTTCACCAGTGCGATTCACTGGCTGAGCTCTCAGAAATCTCTAAGACACTAGAACTCAAAAAAGTCCGACTTCCGGTTGGGAGCGCCATCGAAACTGGACTTGACAATGACTCTATCGACCTTGCACTGACTTCCCCACCATACATCAATGCAGTTGACTATCCACGGACACATCAGTTGGAGATGTATTGGCTTGGTTTTCTAGGCGATGGTCCTTTGTCACGTGTGAAAAGGGAATATATCGGTACTGAAACCGTCTACAAAGATGAGTATATCGATCTGAAAACCTCCGGGTACGAGATTCTAGATCCAATACTTGAGAAAATCTACACATCTGACCCAAGAAGGTCGTTCATTGTTTTCAAGTTCTTCGAGGACATGAAACAACAGCTTGCTGAGATGTTTCGAGTGCTCAAACCTGGGAGTCGCTATTGTATTGCCATTGGTAACAATCTCATCCGCGGAGTAGAAGTACGGTCCGATGAAATTCTCTCAGAGATTGCCACATCGAAAATTGGCTTTGAATTAGAACGCACATTCTTTTCCAAATTGATTCGCCATTTCATTCGAATTCCTCGTCCAGAGCGCATGATGGGAGAATGGGTACTGGTTCTGAGAAAACCAGATTGAGACTCTCTAATGCTAAAGCTTATCTATACAGTTGCACGTCAGAAGCAAAACGATACGGAGGTATATGATACATGGCAACAATATTACGGTGGGATCATCTTTGCCCGACGCTCATTCTTGTCTCTACCTCCTTCTGCGAAGTTTCTCTATGTGCTGCTTAGGGACCGGCGACGAATGTCACGGCAAGACCTGATCAGCATCACATTCCTTCCTCCTAGAACAGTGAACTACGGTCTCAGTAGACTAAAGGCACTAGGTCTTATTCGGGAAGAGGAGCATGAGAACGACGCGAGGGAGCGGGTCTACGAGCTGGTTCAGGCACCCATGTAGTGGGAACAGTGATTCAGAAGGTGGTATCTGGGGCGAGTCCCAGACCATCTTCAACTCCCAATTCTGCGGGTTTCCAAAAGGCTCATAATGTACTCCAGCTTCAGCTCAAATAACTCTGGCTGAGGTGTGACGAATGAACTTCTATGAAAAGGCTGGCACTGAACAAATTGGAGATGCGACTCGCACTCATTTCAGTAATCAGATTACTTCAGAATTGGATGGGAAAGAAGTCATCTTGATGGGCTGGACCCACATTCTTAGGGATAAAGGGAAAATAAAGTTCCTGCTTCTCAGAGATGAACATGGGATAGTGCAGGTCACAATTCCTCAGAATAAGGTGTCAGAGGAAGTCTTTAACACCTCTGGAGCGCTCAAGCCTGAAACAGCAATATCTGTTCATGGAACTGTGGTTGCTACAACACAGGTAGCAGCCGGCGCTGAAGTCATTCCAACCAAAATTAGGATCCTAAATACTGCTGAACGCCTTCCAATCGATGTTGTCGAGGGAAAGGTCGATATCGAATTAGATACACGGTTGAATCATAGGATACTTGATCTTCGCAAACCCACAATTAATGCCGTATTCAGGGTTCAACACAGTCTAGTTCGATTTGCTAGAGAATACCTGGAGAACAATGACTTTGTTGAGATTCACACTCCAAAGATTGTAGCTGAAGCCACTGAAGGTGGTGCGAATTTATTCGAAATCAAGTATTTTGAGAAGAAAGCATACTTGGCACAGAGTCCACAGTTCTACAAACAGTTGATGGTTCTGGCTGGTTTTGGAAGAGTGTTCGAGATCGCACCAGTATTCAGAGCAGAGAAGCACAATACAAAGCGTCATGTTAACGAATACACCTCTTTTGATTTTGAGATGGGTTGGATTAGCGATGTTGATGATGTCATGAAGATGGAGGAGCAAATGCTCCATCATTCATTCACCAAGACCAAAAAACATGTAGCTGCAGAGTTGGAGCTTCTTGGTGTTGAAATTGAGATACCAAAGTTACCTTTCAAGAGAATCAAATACGCTGAAGCAATTGAGCTAGTAAATGAAGCAGGAAAAGATCTTGCTATAACTGATGATCTTGATCCTGAATGTGAACGTCTTCTAGGGGAGATTTTTCCAGAAAAATACGGGACAGACATGGTCTTCATTACACACTATCCTCTTGAACTCAGACCAGCATACACTATGCCCAGTCTGACTGACGAAGGAATGACAGAAAGTTTTGACCTGACTTACAAGGGTATGGAGATCACTACTGGAAGTCAACGTATCCATCTCTATGACCTTCTAGTTGAACGATTCAAAGCAAAAGGATTCAACCCTGAATATTTTGCATTCTATCTGGATCCATTCAAGTACGGCGCGCCTCCACATGGCGGAATAGGACTTGGGGTTGAACGTTTGACGATGCAGATTCTGGGTATCGACAATGTCCGAGAGGCTACTTTACTACCTCGAGACCGGGATAGGCTAACACCATAGCCGATAATACTCTCTCTTAAAGCCCGAATCGGTCTAGACCATTTACCAGCCCAGTGCAGGTCAGATAAACGAAGGGATACCATCCAATGCACGAGCGACTTCATTCAGAACTCTACGCTTCAATAGCTACATTAGACCAGTTGAAGAAACTCTATGATCTCGGTGCTGTTGATAATCGATCTTTCCAAAGAGAGTCACAAGCCCTTCTCCAAGACGTTCGTTCACAGATTGAGAATTTGAGGCGTATGGGTCTTGATATTGGCTCATTTGTATCAGGTGAGCGAATAATCGAGGCTTTTCCTGAAGCAACCACTCTGCTTCGGCTTGGTAATCATGCTCAAAAGCAAACACCTCAGGGTATGACGATGGACCAATACTACGACTATATTGGTCTTGCAATACTTGATGTTGCTACTGAGCACTCATCGAAGGGACTTATGGGTCTGGCAGAATTGATTGTTGAGGTTGTTCGACGTCTTCCTGAGATAGAATCAGTGACATACAATGACGTCATCGAGGCAGTGAATCGTGTAGCTACCAACGGACTCATTCCTGGAATACGAACTCTGAGGGGTGGAGTAAAAGTCGTAGAGCTGAGACCACTCGAACTACGGAGAGACCAGGCGGATGTGATTAATCTAGCAGCCTCCAAAGGGTATGTTTCGGTAGAGGAAGTCATTATGGAACTCAAATGGTCTGAAGACCATGCACGACAGGCACTATCAAGCTTGGTAGAAACTGGAATGGCTGTTGCGGACATCCGTTTCTCAACAGGCGGTCGTTATTACTTCCCTGGCCTCAGGTCTCGAGATACTAGTGATCCTAAATCAAGTGGCGCATATTGATTCTAAGTGGAAATCAGAATTGCTCCTCTTTTCTCATCTATCCATTCAGCCAGCTCTTTCTTCACCATAAGTGCCAAGACAATATGTATGTCCCTCTCTGGCAGACTAGCAAAGTCCTCATCTACTTCTTGAATTACTATTGATTTCACATCAAGTCTGAGTTTTCCTGTCTTGAGTGCCCATTGATATAGACTGTCTGCCCAATCCTCAAGTGGTCGCCAATAGACTCTCAGTTGTCTCATCTTCTTACCTCGCCATTCAGCCACTTCTTTGTCTACAAGAACTGCAGCAATTGCTTTGAATGAGTCCACCTTGTTTCTCAAATCCTTGAATGGTGGTTCACTGATGAAAGTGGCCAATGAGAGAATGTGCACCCTCTTGTTTTCTGTCCAACCCAATAGGTAGTCTGCCCATTCTGCCGCCCAGAGCTCTCTATCATCCTCTCTAGTTGGCATGCCGTACATCCATTCAGTTTCTTCAATATTCCCCCAACTAGGCATTACAAAAACGGGTTCTGTCACAACGATCTCTGAAGATGTTTCAATCACAGCTTCAGCTGGTTTCTCAGACTCTACAGTTTCTACAGTCTCTGGAGCCTCAACAACAACCTCTGGAGTATGAGTCTCTTCCTCAATTATGGTTTCTTTAACAGCAGGAGATGATTCAACCTGTTCCCGTTCTACAGGTTTGGTTGATTCCTTCGTCTTAGTCTTCTCACGCTTTTTCTCCTTGATGCCCACTCTTTAGGAACCCTCCGCCCAGTCAATGTATTTCTTGACATCCTCTGGGGGAGTTGCAGGGCGAATGTTTTCTATGGCATGCAGGAAGTCATCCCTTGATACGGGTCGGATGTCCAAAATCTCCTGCTCATCATCCATTCTACCAGTTCGTTGCAAGTCCCTGATCGGTTCCATGGCGGCTTCTCGACAGACCACACTGATGTCTCTTCCACTGTATCCCTCAGTAAGGTCAGCGAGCTCGTCGTATTCGATGGTTGGAGAAACTTCTACATCTTCCATGTGAATCTCGAATATCTTTGCACGGGCTTCTCTTCCTGGAAGTGGAACATGAATCTTTTTCTCAAACCTTGAGCGTAATGCGAAATCTAGCTCCCATGGTAGGTTGGTCGCACCGATGAGTGTGATGCGTTCATCCTCCTTACTAGCGAGTCCTTGGAGCTCGGTGAGCAGTTGGGTCTTCAATCGCCTCTCACCTCCGACGTCATCCCCTGACCTAGAAACCCCAATTGAATCAAGTTCGTCAATGAAGATGATTGCGGGTTGGCTCTTTCTTGCCAGCTCAAAGAGGGTCATTACAAGACGCTCAGACTCACCCAACCATTTGCTTACAATGTTTGCAGCTGAAACATTGAAGAAAGTTGCATTGACCTCTGATGCCACAGCTTTAGCGACTAGGGTCTTTCCACATCCTGCAGGCCCATAGAATAAGATGCCTCTCCATGGCTGTCTTGCTTTGCCTTTGAAAAGCTCTGGATGTTTCATGGGTGTCAGTATTGCATCATCAATTGCCTGTTTTGCATCAGCAAGACCAGCAACCTCTGACATCTTTATGTTAGGACGTTCAGTGATGATGGTGTCTGATATCATCTCTCTGAGTCTTTTTTCCTCAGCATCAAGCTCTGGTTCAGCCTTTGCGGTCTCTGAGATTGGCACCGGGTCAGTCGTACCAGCGTCGACCTTCAGCGGAGCAACAAGGCCATCAACTGGTCCATGTGATTTCTTTTTGATTCCCGAGAGATACCTGACTCTATCCACGCATTCTTGAGCTCTATCAAAATAATGCTTTTTGACAGAAGGTAATGCTGCCGAGTTTGATAATTTAATGAGAATCTTACTTGCCTTGAGATACTCCTGACAAGCATCTTTCTTCATACCCCTCTGGTCCAACTCTATTGCTTTTGCTAGCAATGCTTTTAGTCCATGGTCTACTCTATCTGCACACATTCGAGTTCATGTCTACACTGCCCGTAAGGTGTTAAGAATTTCTGTCACACCCGGCACATACATACATAGTATCATTTGCAAACTGCGAAGGTTTAAACGCGAACTCCACAATGAAGGATTTGAGTTAACGCTCTTAGAACAAGGTGAGTCACTTGGGTTCAATCAGAAAGGCATTCTCCTGGGGTAAAAAGAAACCAGATGTAGGTGAGATTTCAAGCCGTCTCAGGATTTTGTCCAAACAATTAGCGCGCCAAAGGAATAAACTAGAGAAGGAAGAACGTGAAACTAAGTCTCGTGCAGTGCGCGCAAGAAAAGATGGCCAGACAGAGGCATATCGAACATATGCTACAGAAATGGTGCGATTCCGCAGATATGCTCTTTCTGTTGACAAGTCACGATTGCAGATACTGAAGATTCTCGCTCACCTGAATCGTGCCCAAACCTCTGCAAAGACATCAATAGCACTTCAAGAAGTAGCAAAGATCCTTGGAATGCTTGGGGATGGCACAGATGCTACGAAGGTTGTAGCTAATGTGGATGAGATCGCTCGCCGACTCGAGGAGTTCGAGATTGAAGCTAGCATCTCTGATGAGGCTCTTGATTCAACAATGGAAGTGACCTCTGAAGATATGAGTTCAGCCTTTCAAGAGATTGATGCAGAAGCTGGATTGGCAGA
>JAGXOC010000419.1 GCA_019894665.1 Candidatus Thorarchaeota archaeon | reverse complement strand
GGGTGAGGAAGTACAAGACCGCCAACACGACGGCTATTGCGAGAATGATGACTGCTGGTGTCATGTGTTAAAGAGGCAAAAAAGAATTGGAGGCGACGAGCGGATTCGAACCGCTGCATAAAGGTTTTGCAGACCTCTCCCTTACCACTTGGGTACGTCGCCTCGAAAATGGAGCGGGAGACGGGATTCGAACCCGCGACAACCTGCTTGGGAAGCAGGTGCTCTACCACTGAACTACTCCCGCTTGCTAGTTGATAGTCGATAGATGGTAGATAATAGAATTGGATTCGACTTCAACATCGGTAATTATATCATACGCGCTGCCGTTTGACAATACTGCGCGAGACGATGCTGTGTGTGGATTAGATTCATACCCCAAGGCATGATCTTCAAGCGATGGGCGTGCGCACGGCACGCCGCAGTAGGCTAGATCCCTCACCCGCCGCCTATCGGACCCGGACATCCTTTAGTAATCCTGACCGCTCTCAAATTACCGTCCCACTTCACAATA
>JAGXOC010000418.1 GCA_019894665.1 Candidatus Thorarchaeota archaeon | reverse complement strand
CTGATTGGTGCTGCGTTCTTCTCATTCCTGAAGACAAAGTTCACGTTCAATCTATGGATTGCGTTGGGTGGACTAACTATTGCGATAGCAGGAGCTATTGCTAGATCAGGATCAGAGTTTGGTAACATTCTATATTTGGGAGAAGTAGTGGGTGTGCTGCTCCTCTACAAAGGCTTCGTTGACTCTGACAAAATCATCAAAGCGAGAGAAGACCGACTTACGGGAGATGAAGTAGCATCAAGTCAGGGTCTCTAGGTATAGTAGAAAAAAGAGAATGGCATGGATGCGATAGTTATGGGAAGCAAGAAGATCTATTGGGCGAATGCATTGTTCTCAGATGCAGACAGGAAATTCAACGAAGTCAGTGTCGAAAGAGTCCGTGCAGAAGGGCACACAATCTTCCTACCACAAGAGGCATTCAAGGATGATGCAGACCCAAGCAATGAAGAGATCTTCAGGGTAGACACGACTGAACTTCAGTCATCAGACATAGTGGTTGCTTGTCTAGACC
>JAGXOC010000417.1 GCA_019894665.1 Candidatus Thorarchaeota archaeon | reverse complement strand
GTCTGATGAGGTAATTAAATTTTCAGGGACCGCTATGAGAAAATAATATCCTATTATAGTCGGGAAAATCCCTAGCATAATCCATGGAAACCTCATTCCCCATTTTCTTGTCCATCTAAAAGGCCTATCAGTCAAGTAGCCCAAAATTGGGTCGTTGAACATATTATATAATCCATAAATAGCTAACGCGAGACCTAATAGCACCACAGGCATACCGATCTCAACCTCATAATAGTAGAAAATAACAACAGAAATGGATGCGTATATGGAAAAATAAACTAAAAAACCAAAAGAATAGGAGAGCATTTTCCATGTAGATACTATCTCCCATTCACTCTCTTCAGAACTCATACTATATCCTCGTTATGTATTTTCAATTTGTGTTACTTTTTATCTCAAATAATTTAATTTTTTTTTTATTCAATTATTAAGGATTATTTATAAATAACTCCTAAGATATTTAATATTTAAATTTTAGTAAAAAAATTTCTGAGATTGTTACTCTATATGA
>JAGXOC010000416.1 GCA_019894665.1 Candidatus Thorarchaeota archaeon | reverse complement strand
GTCGGCGACCTCGTGGGGCATGAGCGCCCCCTTGCTGGGGCCGACCTTCAACCCCCGCTTCTGATCCATCTTGAAGTCAGGGTGCCAGTCCCTGAGGATCTTGGTTTTCTCCTCCGCGGTCATCTCAGGCAGGGCCTTTCCGACCCGGCTTGGCCTGCTCTTCTTCACCAGCTCCAACGATTCCTGCATATAGTCTGGGTAGCCGCTCATGGTCACAACCTCTTCTCCCTGGTCTCGTACCGCTCCTGAAGCGTCTTCCTGTCGAGGATCTTCATCTCCTCGATCTCGGCGTCGAACTTGCCCTCCTCCACTTCCTTTACCCTCTTGAGCACGTGCTCCGCGGGGCCGTCGATGTACTTGCTGTAGAGCCTCCGGGCCAGCTGTCCGATGTTGTAGGGCACGATCTCCGCGGGGCAGCGGATGGCGCAGAGGCCGCAGTTGATGCAGTCGAAGCTGAGCTTCGCCGCCTCCTCGACATCTCCCCGGAGGGCTGCCTGGACGTAGTCCATCAC
>JAGXOC010000415.1 GCA_019894665.1 Candidatus Thorarchaeota archaeon | reverse complement strand
CAATGGTCTGAGCAGCGTAATCGTTGTCTGGACCCGCGGTCACACCAGGAATATCCAGCACCTGTATACCTATCATTCGGGCCAAGCCTCGCAAAATATCAACTCCGGACGTCACGGCAGCATCAATTCCATAGACCTCTTTGAAGGCTGGCATATCAGGTATCTTACCACTACCCCAGAAAAGCCAGACCATGCTAGCTGGAATATCGCCGCGTGCTCTTCGTTCTACATTCACAGGATGGTCACGAAGCACAAGCTCAGAGCGCGTCATAAGCTCTCCCAACAGGTCGCTCCCAGGCCCTTTGGGGAGAAATTCATCAATAGCTTTGTCGGGAATATCATGCGGTGGAGTACAGTTAGACAGAAGGGTCTCTTCCCTCCCTTTTATCTTACATATATGTCTATAGCCAACACCGGGATAAAAATGCACTTCATCGCTGCCAAGCTTTTCGTTCAAACTAGAGATAAGAGCTCTGCCTTCGCCAGTACTGATATGCCCGCAACTATAGCTC
>JAGXOC010000414.1 GCA_019894665.1 Candidatus Thorarchaeota archaeon | reverse complement strand
GATCTGTACCTAATCCGGTCGCAACCACATCTACTTGAAAGGTCTCTCCTGGTGCTACATCTATCGCTGATACTGTAGTGATTGACATTCCTGTTGGACTATCGTGACATGTAGATCTAGAACAATTATCATTTTCTATACCAGGATATGCAAAGACATTACCTGCTACTAGCGTAAAAATAAATACTGCTGCTAAAAGAACAAGTCCGATTCTGACATTTCGTTTCATAGAGTGGCCACCGAATTTTATATTGTCCGTATTATCCAAGATATATTTCTCAGATAATTCATTCTGGAGAGAATTGACCTTCCTTAATATCTTACGGAAGATATTACTTGGAATTGGAGCAATCCTAATCTACGATTTGGTTTCACTATTTAATTAATTTGGTTAGAATCAAATTTATAATGTAACAAATATCAATTTAACTATTAGATTATTATGTCACAACTACCATATTTGTAACATATTCTCAATATTAGTTACAGTTGGTAAGATACGAAATATTTACC
>JAGXOC010000413.1 GCA_019894665.1 Candidatus Thorarchaeota archaeon | reverse complement strand
GTTGTACAGTCTTGAGTTGAAATATATTTTCAACGACTACCCATCCAACACACCCATAGTAGCAGGTGCCCACAGATAATAATTGCACAATTCTTTGAGATGTTAAGAGTACTGTCTCACTATTTTGTTCATTGATCTTCTTTGCAATAAAACTTACGGAATATTTTGGAGGATATTGAATAAATAAATGGACATGATCAATATTCACAGAAATATCAATAATCTTGAGATCCATTTCTTTACATGTTTTTCTGATAAGGTTTCCGTTACAAGACCAACTTCTCCAACAAGGATCTTCCCCCGATATTTTGGAGTTATTACCATGTGGTCGGTAAGTAACGAAACAGTATGTCTATCATGCCGAAGTTCCTTTCTTTTCATATTTATTGAAACATTCGTAAAAGGTTAATAATAATAGCCAAAAGCACATTGAAAGTATTCCAGTCTAAACAAATAGTTTATTCAACATTAATGTTATCAATTACCTCAAGGATACCATGACAAAACAAATAC
>JAGXOC010000412.1 GCA_019894665.1 Candidatus Thorarchaeota archaeon | reverse complement strand
CAACCCTACTTATCCACACTCCAAATTTATCCATTGTCGAATACCAAATCCATTTAATGTTTATTTCTAACATTTAACTCCTGTAAAAAAGCCATTACTTTACTTAGACATTTAATATCAAAGTAAGCACCAATTCCAGCATTGAATATCCAAGTTTTCCATTTATCATCATAAGCAATATCACCAAGTTCTTCTCCACGTTTATTCACAATATCATAAACAGCATCAGAATCAGAACCTTTCTCATAATTCCTTACAAAATTAACATATCCTTTCATTCTTGATTCCCCATAAGTTTTCCTTTAGAACCCATATTTGAATCCGACAGATATAGCAAAAACAATCATTCCGAATGCGGTTCCAAATATGAATCCAAATCCAAGTCTTTTTTCTGGTTGTATTCTTTCCAATATTTTTATTTTCATTTTCTATTTCTCCTTATCAAATCTGATTTTCTTTATTTCAACATCTGGATCGATATGCATAGCAATCTTTGATGCTAATCTTCTCAAAG
>JAGXOC010000411.1 GCA_019894665.1 Candidatus Thorarchaeota archaeon | reverse complement strand
CTCGAAGGAGGCACAGGCGCATTGGCAGTGGCATCTGGACAAGCCGCAGAAACTTTGGCGCTCTTAACAATCACTCAATTAGGCGACGAAATCGTATCAGCAAACAACCTCTACGGTGGAACATATCAATTACTTCATTACACTTTTCCGAAGCTGGGAAGAAAAACTACCTTTGTTGACTCCCAAAAACCGAAAGAATTCAAGAAAGCAATCAACGACAAAACGAGAGCAATATACGCGGAGACAATTGGCAATCCAAAATTAGATGTGCCAGATTTTGAGGCAATTGCAGAAATAGCGCACGAAGCAGACATCCCCTTTGTTGTTGATAACACTGTTGGAACTGGACTAGTCAGACCCATCGAGTATGGAGTGGACATAATTGTAGCATCAGCCACCAAATACATAGGGGGGCATGGAACATCTATCGGCGGAGTAATCGTTGACTCCGGAAAATTTGATTGGAGCAACGGCAAATTCCCTGAATTCACTGAACCAGACCCCAGTTATCATG
>JAGXOC010000410.1 GCA_019894665.1 Candidatus Thorarchaeota archaeon | reverse complement strand
GTCCTGGACTATCTGATAGAGCAATTTCTCCTGCAATACGTCTAGCAAGACGGTCTCGAATTGAAGATTGATACGACATTACACGAATTTTTGGACATCTTGAACATAAGGATTTCGACTATTGTCGATGTTGAAGTGAAGATAGAGTTCCCAAAGGGATTAAGTTGTTTTCATGGAAGTAACTACACTAAAAGAGATACAACCATTCGGGCATTCTTCTATGCAGTTACCACATTCCTTGCAGTATTGCACATGTGCGACGGTTGGCTTTTCGTCTATTTTCTCATAGACCCCATATCGACATGTCTTCAGACACGTCCCACAACCATCACAACAATCATAATCAATTTTGGTAGGAATATCAATTCACCGTGCCAGTCTTGTTCATTGTGAGTTTTGCTGTTAGAAGACTTAAGACATCTGAGAAATGGGCATGGAAAATAATTCGAGAAGAAGTGGTGGGCCGGGGGAGATTTGAACTCCCGATCCCCTGGAGCCTTGCGAGCGGACAATGTG
>JAGXOC010000040.1 GCA_019894665.1 Candidatus Thorarchaeota archaeon | reverse complement strand
GCCCAATTTCTTCATGCGCGGAGGCTACTTCGGTCCCCGCGGAGATTTCATTGCCTACTCAGTGAACTATGACTACGACACAAAAAAGGAAACCGAAACCTTCAGAATCGTTGTTCAAGATTTGGAATCCGGTTCTAGGACTGTCATTGCTCGCCCAGACAAACCTGCGTATATGACGCTTTCAGTTGACCCTAATGGCAGATACATTCTCTACAGCAGGTCTGATGAAGACCCTTCTGGGGAACAGTGGTGGATTGCTTCCATCGATGGAAATGAGGATAGGGAGATTCTCAATTTTGGTCCAAAGGCGAAGGTTTCAGCATCTTGGACACATGATGGGCGAGTCCTTTTCGACACAGATACGCTTGATGGGATTCGTCATGATTTTGTTGGGATAGGTCTCTATGACATCGCATCAGGTGAAACCCAATGGTTATCGAAACCTACAGAGGGTGGGACTTATAGCTTGGCTAGAGTGCCCAAGTATACTAATCATGTCATCATGGCCAAAGAGAGCGACGCTCGTAGGAAACCGTTCCTCCTTGATCTCGACACTGATGTACTGCAAAGCATGACTCCTCCTCGAGGAAACCTCTGGCCCATCACTCACTTGGGAAGTGGAGACTGGCTTGGTCTTTTCTACAGTTCGACTCATCCCATCGATATCGTAAGGTTCAACATGAAAGAGGTGAATCCTTCTAAATTCACACTAATAACAAACATGCTCGGTCGCACTTCAATTCAACGAGAAGAACTAATTCCTGCTGAAGAATTGAGATGGACTTCCGAAGATGACACACCGATTCATGGATGGTTCTATCGTGCTCGAAATCCGAATGGTAAAACAATAGTAACAGTCCACGGTGGACCAACAGGGCACTCTGAAGACGCTCTTGATCCCAAGATTCAATATTTCTGCTCACTGGGATACAATATACTAGATCCCAATTACCGTGGGTCCACAGGATATGGTGTGAATTTTCGAGAACTCATTAAGAAGGACGGTTGGGGAGGACTCGACAAGGAAGATATCCGAACTGGAATCGAATACATGATTGAGAATGGAATTGCATTCCCCAACAAAGTTGGAATCTATGGGACAAGTTACGGTGGATACATGAGTTGGCTTGCTATCACCCAATTCCCACCTGATATTATAGCAGCGGCCGCACCGATTTGTGGGATGACTGATTTAGTTGTTGACTATGAGACGACTCGACCTGACCTCAGACCGCTCTCGGAGGAGATGTTGGGAGGTTCTCCAAAAGAGGTTCCCGAATTGTATCAAGAGAGATCTCCAATTAACTATGTGCAGAATGTGCGGGGCAAACTCTTGATAGTCCAAGGGCTTAGAGACCCTAATGTTACAAAGGCTAACGTGGCTGAGGTTGAAAAACGATTGGAGTCAAATAGAATACAATACGAGAAGCTCGTCTTCGATGATGAGGGTCATGGTATTTTGCGTGAGAAGAATGTGAAGACTCTCCTGACCCGTCTAGGAGCGTTTTTCGATGCCTCACTTTAAATGTGTCAACACAATTGGAGCGGCAATCATAGTGGTGCTGTGGCACTTGTTATAGTCATTAACGATAGACGGAAAGTTATCATTGTTGACTAGCTAAATAAGTCATCGGACTTGGAGCGAATGATTTGAGATGCTGTTCCATCTTCTTTATTGAAATCAACGCCTCGAACAATTACTACAGGTATGCCTTCATCTGCCTGGCCCATAACGAGCTCTGCCGAACCTGCTATTTGGTCAGCTAGACAAACAAGAGACCCCCGCAGTTTGTGTCCATAGAGGTCTTCTCTACCGATATTGTGAATGAAAGGAGACATGCCTGCTACCCCAATTGCTAGATTGACAGCACCTTTCCTCCATGGTCTACCCTGCGTGTCAGTAATAATTACTGGAATATCGAATCCCAATGAATTGGACAACGAATCACTGATTCTCTTTGCTGAAGCATCCGGGTTTTCAGGTAGTGCAAGAAGGGTGTCTTGAGGTGCATTGCTCTCATCGACACCTGAAAAATCTGTGATTATCCCATGTTTTGTTTTTGTGATTAAAACCGGTTTTTCTCTTAGAACCTCACTTGCCTCTCGTAGTGCAACCTCTACTCTCTCTGGAGAATGCCCAATCTTTTCGGCGATTTCTTCTGCTCTCTTTGAGACCTTTAATTCCTCTAAGTGGTACAACTTCCCTTCTGCAATTGACACGATGGCATGAGTAACAACAATGATGTCCCCTTGAATGAGGTCGATGCTCTTCTTCCGAATCGCTGACTCGATGAGACCTGAAATGTCATCTCCAGTCTGAACAATGGGGAAATCTCGAAGTGGAATCACATGAATCTGATTGTCATTCATTACCAGCTGATTCTAGCTCCTCTGCTGATATCTCTTCGTACTTGTCATATTCGTCGGCTCCGTACTTTCCGAAACGCGCCTGAATTGCTAGATTCTCTGGAATGACAATGAAGATCAGGATGCCGACTAAGATGTTGATTATGGCTTGGATGATATTCGGGATGACAAAGGTGGCAGAGTACAGAATCGCTCCCTCCAATGGTGATCCATAGAGCCATTGGATCAAGAAGATGTTTGTAATGTACATTCCAATAGCTCTGAAGGCAACACCAAATGTCAAGTATATTGGTGCTGCAATCTTCCAGTCATATTGACGATTTCTTAGAAAGAGTTTAGCTATTATCAGACCAAATAGAGTATAGAATTCAGCAAATCCTTTGAAAACAGAACCAATGGGATTGCGATATGCGATTGCTATCCACATGATTGGAATTAGAATAAGCGAAAAGACACTCCCAAATGCCAGGAATACTATAGTTATGGGAATACCAGTAGGGTCAAGTGTGAAGCCTCCAAAGAGGGGTATGTCTGTGAGAAGTGGAATGGGCAAAATCTCAAGAGCTAAAATCATAGCGGCAAATATCGCTAGAATTGCTATGCTTCTTGCGTCTGTCCGCAGCTTCATTCTCTTCGATGTCTCCTCTCCATACCTCAGACGTTGATGAGGACTGATTTTGCGCAGTACATTGCCAGGATAAAAGGTGATTGTATATACTTATTATTTCTAAGATTGACTCTAAAAAGAAAGTAACAATCCCCGACTTCAATGATCGGGGATTATTGGATCAAGAATTCACTAATGCTTATGATGTACTTCTGCAGCATGTTTCTTCATTTCTTCTTGGGAACTGAGTTTCTTACCGCAGAGTTTACACTCGAAATTGTCTAATTGTTTATTCATTGTAATCAAGTTAACAATAGTTTATTAGGATATTAAGTTTTCTATAAATGCTAATAATCTTGAGGCAGGTCGGATGACTTTCGAAAAATGAGCTTATGTCCAAACGAAATGAGTTCATAACAGATTGGCAACTAGGATACTACGAGGTGAGGTGCTACATGAAGCACGTCAACATGAAGATGGTACTAGGGTTAGCAGTTTCGATGATTTTTCTATTCGGAGCACTTGCCGCCCCAGTATCCGCACTTCAGACTAATATCAAAATAGAAACATACAATCAAGCCTATGCATCAGGAGTTAACAACCATACATACATGTACGTTGAGCCTGATCCATTGGACTTTGTAACGAGAAGTTATCTGCATGCAAATGTGGATATGGATTATACTCAATACCAATATGATAATACAGGTTGGTCCGCTCTAGACGATACTGTCTCTGAGGACACGAATGCTCCTTTTTACTGGCAAGAATTCGATAGTTTCACAGCTGGTCTGTTTGGTAACGATGCAACACTTCCTCTATTTTATGATTTTGAAGCATCTGATGGAAGTGAGTTTGTTGTCAATTCGACCCTGGAGACGCGATCATATTCTCTTGCACTTGGTCAACATACCTCGGTGATTGCTGATGCAGGATTCATGTATGTTGGTACTCTTGGTCTCGGTGGATCAGAGTTCGTACATCTGACAGTTGCTTCCAAGCAGGACGCCGTTTCATGGACCGTAGCAGTGCTTGACCCAGAGGGGAGACACTTGACTTCGTATATGGGATTCGACGGTGACATTTGGACAATTCCCTTCAAAGCATCTATTGCTGGAACCTATTACGTACTCCTTGAAGCGAATCCTTCATCCGGTACATTTTCCATGTTCGATCTTCTCCCAGTAGCTATAACCCCAACAAACATAGCACTTGGTGAAGTTATAACAGGGACACTGACCGCCGGAGAGATAATCGTGGATCCGGACACAGGAAGTTGGGTACAAGAAGAAATGGCCCCGACAACCCATACATACGTTGTCAATTCACCAAATGATGTAAGCTCAGTCACCTATGCATTCAACTATGGTGGACTCTTTGACACTCAACCCGAATACATTATGTTCACAAGCGGTGATTTCGAATATACCTATAATGGTGGATCTCGATACTCCGAGATGGTGGCTCTCAGTCCTATAACAACAACCGGTGAGTACTTCTATCGCGGTGGTCCCTACTATGTGACAGTTATGGGAGGCGATAACACAGAGTATACTCTCTATAATCGTGCGAACAGCCAAGGTGTTCTCCCAGTGAATCAAGAGTTCCAATTCGAGAACTATCTTGGTGCAACAGTTACACATGCATACCTGCTTGATGTAGAGGATGACTCGATGTTACGTGTCAATTCCACCGCAACTGGAGGAGATCTCACAGTCAGACTGACTGGTGTTTACGAAAATGGATACCGTAATGATAGGACAATCAGTTACGCAGCAAACATTCTGTCTTCAGCTGAGTACTACCTCCCTGCAGGTGACTATTTTGTAGAAATGGCAGTTGATGACGGAGTGAACGAATGGGTCGAATACAACATCGGTCCTCTAACCACTAACACTACTGCAGAGATTGTAGATATGGGCGGATTCATTGTAGACACTGATATTTTCCAGATGTACAACATGACCATATTCCTAAATAATCAAGACAACGTCACTGTTGCTCTTGATGTCACCATCTATGATGCCTCAGGTCGTTCAATGTATAGCGCTGGTATGCTCCTTGCAAACCGATGGGATGGCTCTCAGATACAACCACATCCAACTTACTGGGACAACGCAACTTTCCTCTACTCTGGACACGACTGGTACGACAGTCATGCGTTTGTTGGTATCTGTGCCTATTTGGTAAGTAACAACACAGAAATTCCTGCAACGAACGACTACAGCGACTACCCAGTTGACCTGACAATTCAATGGACAAACAGTTTGAACGATTATTTCGTCAACATAGAGAACCTCGACGTTAGTGCTGGAGCTGCAGCATACAACTTTTCGCTGCCTGCTATAGGTGTTACCGATGAACTCCATGGGTTATTGCTAAACACCACTCCAGGGGTCTGGTACAATGTATCAGTAATGACTGCATTTGTTCCCGGGTTCAACTCATTACTCCATAGTGGATATGATGGAAGAACACACCGTGTCCCATGGGGTGACCTCAGTGATGAACTTGTAGGAACATTATACACAGACTTCTCGTTTCAATTTGGAGCAATCTCTGAGAATTCCTTCTTGGAGTTGGATATAGCGCGGAACCCTACTAATGATGGTTTCCTTTTGATTCAAATTACTCCAATGGAAACCCATCCGCTGCTGGTCGCAGAAGTAACTCCTCTCGGTCCAGATATCCTTGGGATACTTGGTGCAGTGGCTATTCCAGCAGTTGTTGGTGTTGGGGTCATCGTAGTCGTCTACATAGTCTACGTCAAAAAGTTCAAGAAATAGAGCAACCTAACATCGGTCTTGATTTTTATTAGAGACCGATGTTCTCTCTCTTTTTTCCTAGCCAAATCTTTTTGTCCATTGGTTCATATTCAGGAAGTGGATATTCGTAATTGGTGGCTTTGTGCAATGGTTGACGAGAGTTCAGTTCCTTGGTATGAAGATGATAAGTTATGGGAGATAATGGAACCTGTTATGTTCACTGAGGCTAGAATCGCTTTCACACCCAATGAGGTTGATGCGATTAAGTCACTCTGCAAAATTGCTCCTGATGAAGCAGTTCTCGATCTCTGTTGTGGTGTCGGAAGACATTCTTTAGAATTAGCTAGGCGTGGCCACAAAGTTATAGGAGTTGACAGAACGAAGCTGTATCTAGAAAAGGCGAGAAAGGCTGCAGCCGAGGAGAATCTTTCTATTGAATTTGTATTGGATGATATGCGAACCTTCTATCGAAAGAAGACATTTGATATTGTTCTGAGCATGTTTACATCCTTCAGTTATTTTGATGACCATGAGGAGCAGATGCTCGTTTTACGGAATATCTACGCCTCTCTCAGACCAGGTGGAAGGTTCATATTCGAGTCTATGGGAAAGGAGATTCTGGCACGGATATTCTTGCGACAGAGCTGGTCAGAATGGCCTCACGGGTTCATGTTGGAAGAAAGAGAGGCAATCGAGAACTGGAGCAAGATGCACAATGTATGGACCTTCATAGAGCGAGACGGTACGGTCCACAGATGGAATGTGATTCATTGGATTTATTCCGGTGCTGAGATTAAAGAAATGCTTGAGAGTATCGGTTTCTCTGATGTCAAGATTTTCGGAGCCTTAGATGGTCGAGCCTACGACAATGAAGCCGAAAGACTTGTAGTTGTTGCGACAAAGTGAGCCCATTGGAAACCCTTTTCATGGTTGACTACAAGAGCATGGGGAGTGAGAAGAGATGTTTCTATCACGTTCCGAAGATTACCTACTTGACCAAATGATTGACGTAGCAGCAGGAAGGACACGTGCTGATTTGGTCTTGAAGAACGCCAACGTCGTGAATGTTTTCACTGGTGATGTGACTCCAGGCGATATTGCTATCCATGGTGCGTATATCGCCGGGATTGGTGAGTATGCGGGGAATGAGGTCATAGATCTCAAGGGCAAGTATGTTTCACCATCGTTCATCGATGGTCATGTCCACGTGGAGTCTTCCATGGTCATGCCTATACAATACGCTCGTGCCGTCGTTCCTCACGGCACAGGTGCAGTAGTGGCTGACCCTCATGAGATTGCAAACGTGTTGGGGATGGAAGGAATTCTCTATATGAGCAAGAGTATGCGGGGAGGCCCTCTCGAGTTCTATATGATGCTCCCCTCCTGTGTTCCCTCAACAGATCTTGAAACAAATGGTGTTGCTCTTGATTTTCTAGACATTAAACCACTCATGACTGAGCACTACGTGCTGGGACTTGCTGAGGCGATGAACTACCCCGGCGTTATCTACAGAGACCCCTCTATACTTGAGAAAATACAAGTCGCTTTGAGAATGGGCAAACGGATTGATGGCCACGCTCCCGGTTTGGAAGGTCTTGACCTAAATGCATACGCTGCTGCAAGAATTACATCTGACCATGAATGTGTGGATATTGAAGAGGCGAGAAGGAAACTCGAGAGAGGGTTGCATATTCATATCCGCGAGGGTTCAACTGCCAGGAATCTGAAAGCATTAGCTCCTGTAATTGAGCCACACACAGCAGAGTTCTGCAGTTTTGTGACCGATGATAGAAACTCGTTAGATCTGATGACAAAGGGTCATATTGATAGTATGGTTCGTGAATCCATTGAGTTGGGTGTTGACCCAGTACTGGCTATCAAGGTTGCTTCTTTGTCCACAGCAAAACATTACGGTCTCCAATATGTGGGTGCTGTCGCTCCAGGATATCGTGCAGATATTGTCGTTCTAGACTCCCTTGAGAAAATAAACGTAGAGATGGTTTACAAACAAGGAGTCCTTGTGGCAAAGGATGGGAAGATGGTTGAAGACTTCGGTATCGAAACACAACCACGTCTAAGACGTTCAGTCAACATCCATTACCTTGAGCCTGAAGATTTCCAGGTTAAAGTCCGCGGGGATAGAATGAATGTCATAGGTATGATTCCTGACCAGGTAACTACTGAGCACCTTATCGAAGAGCCTAAGGTTGTGGATGGACTTGTTGTACCTGATATAGACCGAGACATTGCGAAAATAACTATCATTGAGCGTCATAATGCCTCTGAACCAAGAGCCGTGGGTTTTGTGAAAGGTATGGGCATTAAAGAAGGAGCCATGGTTTCGTCCATTGCTCATGATTCCCATAACATCGTTGCTGTGGCAACTAATGACAGAGACCTCATTGAAGCAGTTGTTCAGATAGTTAGGATGCAAGGGGGCATTGCACTCGCAAAGGATGGAAAGGTGATTGAATCTTTACCATTGCCCATTGCTGGACTTATGTCTGATCAACCAATTGAGCATGTGAGTGAGAGAATGAAGGATCTGAAGACTGCAGCACAGAAGTTGGGAACACCCTTGGAGGAACCTTTCATGGCAATGGCCTTCCTCTCTTTACCAGTAATTCCCAAACTTAAGATCACAGATCTGGGTCTAGTGGATGTCGACCGTTTCCGACTCATTGACTTGTTTGATGTTCCTGAGTGACCTGTTTTCATGAACTCTCTGTGAGAACCTCGATTCAAGGTTTGATAGAGAGGTGCAGCTTCTCTTGGGTTTCCTTCAGTTGGACCCGTTTTTTATTTCCAATATATATTGCCATTAGCGATCCTACAAAGACAAGGATTGTGCCAAACAGAAATGCGCCTAGCATCAATGGTAGGAATATTGGATTTGGAAATGTCAACAATCCGAAAAATAATCCTCTGAAGAGAAGATGTGCAACTTCAATAATGAGAATCACAAGTAGGGTGATACCTGCTCCCATTTGTCGTTCATGCACGTATACTTGGAGCGCCGACTGCAGAAGTATCGCAGACATTAGGTTGCCAAGAATGTTGAGCAGCAGGATTGCCACTGGAATCATTATGAGAGGTCCGAGGGCTCCGATTGAAATGTCGGGTATGCTCCAAGGAGTAAGGAACTGGTAGAACATGACCCCAATAAAGAAGATCAGTTCAAAGACCATCATGATGATGGCTCCTAAACCAGTGATGCGGAGAATGAGATTGTCTATTCTGTCTGCCCAATCCATATTGGCCAATTTCTGATATTCTTCGTTGAGGGGTTTTGCCCAGTCGCTCTCTGCAATACAGGTTGGTTTGTCGCAGTTGACAATAGTGAGTAGTTTTCCACCATACTCCCCCACACGTTTCTGAATACAATCCTCACAGACAAGGTCTCCGCAAACATGACAGACCTCTTTTGCAAGTATATCTGGATGAGTGACACAATTTCTACTCTGACTGGGTCCAAGCACAGGACTTGCACAGTACTCGCATCGATTGACCTTGTCCTGTTGGTCTATCTTTATTGGTCCTCCACAGACAGGACACAATATTCGTTCTTGTACTGTTTCAGTCATTTTCAGTCCTCCAGAATGATGCAGCTTGTTGTTGCTTACGTCGTCTTTCTTCTCTTTGTCGTCTTTCTTCATCATGTCTTAGTTTAATTCTCTGGTGCTCAAGTGACGCCTGTCTAAATTCGTCATCCCAGACACGCACTGAGGGTCGCAGTTTGGACTCCTTGACCTTTGGCTTGCGGTGAGCGTGAATGCTCTTAACACGAGCGTTGTCTACAGATTCGAAATCAGTTCCACTGATGATTTTAGCAGCTTCCACGGTGACGGCAATCAGACCAGCATAGAACAGGATTGGAATAATGATTATAGCACCAAGAATCATGAGAATGCCCGCAAGAATAGGAATTGCGATAATTATGATAACTATCATTACTAGTACCCCTGCAGCGTTATCATTTCCACCTCCTCCAGACTTACCAACACTTTTGAGAAGCTGAAGCGGTATTCTCCAAAGGTGCTTCATCCCATTTGCGTAAGCACTTAGAAAACTACTATACATCTGCCCCACTTTTGAGAATCTTCCACCAGCTATTGAGAACAACTGATCGATTGGGATGACTAATGAAGCAGTAGTGACTGCAGGTCGATATCGTCCTTCGAAGCATTTCTTACACAGATATACAGCTGAACCTTGCCATTTCTCATCAACTGGAGGTTCTTGAACAGTCAAACATTGTCTGCAGAAGTGTTCTCCACAAACGTTGCATGTAGTAGCCGCCAGATACTCCTCATGATTCAGACATGGAACAAACACACTGCCTACACCAAGGATAACTCCACAGTAATCGCAGGGAACAGTATTGTTGTCCTCAACCTTGGTTAGTGAAGTTGCGCCATTGCAGTTCGAGCAAAGGATTGCCATTCCTTCTTCTGTAATGACCTTCCGAATATCCATGATCTTCTGCTCTTCATCAGGAGTAAGAGTTGTGGTTCCATCTGGTGCCAGTAAAGCAGGCTCTAGGGGTGATGGCATCAGTCCCGCTTCAATCAATCTGGCTCTTGATTTATCCCTTTCAACTATCGTTCCAGGAGCAGGCGCAACCGCTTGCCATCTGATTAGAAGATAGAACATAATCAGTGTCTGAGTTATTGCGATGAAAGCAGCGACGTTGCCGATTGCTAGTTCTATACTGAAATCAAACAGAGGAATTGTCCAGTTGTACGATAACCCATTAACGTAGAGTAGGTATCCAGACAGTCCAACTGCGATTGCACTGTAGATTATCTGAGCAATGACCGCCCACCTTCTGAGATCATCAACATAATTGCCGATGAATAGGCAGGGCACTGCAACTCCCCCGAATAAAACAAGACTGTACAAATAGCCAACCGTTGCAAATGCTCCAGTTAACGTAGCAAACAGAAGTCCAATTGTTGCTAGCAAACCGAATATCCCGAAGGCCATCTGGGTGACGCCTATCATTCGGAGACCCCATGGTCTGTCTAAGATTGTGTAGCCATCGTTCTCGGGCAAAACATATTTCCCCTGTATGTGCGTGCATGTGAACCCAGTACGATTCACAACACATCTTTTGTCTGAGGGCTTAAAACCTCTGTGTCTAAACCGACAATCCTCATAAGTACGGATGACTCACAAGTTCCTTGTGTGATTGATATGACTGAGATTCCAATGCCTGGAGACTATGGTGCTCAACGAGAACCCCCGCCGCCAGAGAAAGGTTGCTGCTCTCGATGCTGTGAATGTTGGATGTGGATTCTTCTTGCCGGAGTCTTGTGCATAGTACTATTGGTTGTACTAATGCTCATGATACCTGGATTCCTACTCTTTGGCATCTTTGGCTAAACTGAGAATCAATCCATTAATTTATAACAGCCTCAGTCAGAGGCCATCTATCTGACCTATGGAGTAACGAACTCAGTGTCCGATTCTGAGGAAGACAACAATCTATACCCCACCTTGGAAGGTGGGCGCATTCAACGAGTTATGAGAGCTCTTGAGCTAACTAAGGGTGTTGAAATAGCACGAAGATATCTTGCTATGAACGCCTTTGATGGAGCCCTCACAATGCTAGGTCTCATTCTTGGTGGTCTTATCACAATCAATCCAGCATTGCCAGCGGAAGCGAGTCTTCAATTCAATGCTATTCTTCTTGCCGCTGCAGGTACAAGCATCGCCATGGCCATTTCAGGATTCAGTGGTTCTTATCTAACCGAAACTGCTGAGAGAGACCGTGAGGTAGATGAGATGGGCAAAGCTATGCTCAGTGACATGAGCGAGTCAATGTATGCCAAGGCAACGAAGACAACCTCACTTGTAGTAGCAATCGTAGATGGGGCTTCTCCAGCGATCGCAGCGTTCATAATCATAACTCCTCTTTTCTTCGTGCCTTCAGGCGTGTTAGGGTACCGTATGGCATTCTACATTGCTATTCTGATATGCATGGCATTACTGTTTGTCCTAGGTCTGTTCTTAGGGTCAATATCGAAGAAGAACATGTGGGCATACGGTGCAAAGACCCTCTTTGCAGGAATCATGACCGCCATACTGATGTTCATTATTTCATATATCTCAGGGGCTGCGGGATAGGCAATGTTCGACGGACTACCTCGAGAGCGTTTTGCTTTCCTTCCAACACCAATGCATCGCTTGAAGAATCTTGGAGAATCAATCGGAGTAAACCAACTCTGGATCAAGCGTGATGACCTGACAGGGATCTCATTCGGTGGGAACAAAACACGAAAACTCGAGTTTGTCGTTGGTGATGCAAAGGCAAACAAGTGTGATACCCTTGTGACAGTCGGTGGAGTCCAGAGCAACCATTGCCGACAGACAGCTGCCGTGGCTGCGGTCACAAGTATGAGGTGCATTCTTCTCTTGGGCGGAGAAGAGCCAGAGGAGTACACGGGGAATCTATTGCTAGACAGGATGCTCGGAGCTGAGATGAAGTTCTTTCCTGATGAATCCGTCTTTACTTTGAACAAGAGACTTGATGGGATTATGGAAACTCTCATTGACTTTGGTCTGACTCCATATGCAATCCCCGCAGGTGCTGCTATGCCAGTAGGAGTTGTTCCATATGCAGTGGCAATGGATGAATTGAATAGTCAATTCAAGGAGAAAAACTTCTATCCGGATAGGATAATTCTTGCTGTGGGAACAGGTGGTACTCTTGCAGGTCTCATTCTTGGAGCACACATGCTAGAGCTCGATGTGGATATCATTGGTGTCACTGTCGCTAAACCAGCCGATGAGGTAAAGGAAGAGGTCAAGGACCTGATTGAGCGAACCGTACAGTTGTATCCTGAGATAGAGGCTTTCAAACCAAATATCACTGTGGATGACAATTTCATTGGTAAGGGCTATGCACAGCTTGATGATGGTGTTGTCAGCGCAATAGAGATGTTTGCTAGGATGGAAGGTATCTTTCTCGACCCAGTCTACACAGGAAAAGGGGGTTTAGCCCTCATCAGGATGGCATTAGCCGGAAACATTGCTTCAGACTCTCCAACCCTGTTCTACCACACTGGTGGTGAACCTGCGCTCTTCACTTATTCAGAGCTTGGACAAAAATAAGAAATAGTCACGGAAATATTTGTAGTGTGAAAATGAGCCATCCTATTATATATGCTCCAATTCCAATCAGTCCGCAGAAGATACAGAAAGAGTTATCGTAGAGTGACCCTCGTGGGGCCGTGAATTCGATATGTGAAGTTTGTGTGATTGTTTTCTCGTTCAATGCTCGTATCCTCCCTAACCTCTGTTCCATGTCTTCTCCTATATCCACATAAACCCTGAGTAAATGAATGATAGATAATATAAGACTCCAATCTGGGCGTTTATACTGCATCCGTTGCACTGTATTGACACATTTATTTACCTTGAACCTAGAATTTGGAGTAGATTATATACCCTACAGTCATACTCCATAATACTTACAATGGGGGCGTTGTAGTGCAGAGCGAGATGAAAATTTTCAAAGAGGCTTTCGATGAACGACTTAAGGCCGCTATATCTGAGGAGGTCAAAATCGTCATCAAAGAGCAATACGCGGATGCCTTTGGTGTGCTCACTGACTGTGAGAATGCTAAATTGATACCAGGTATAATTGGACCTCCGGGCGTAGGAAAGACGTTACTTTTACGGGCTTACGCAGAGAAGAGCGGGAGACAACTCTATTGGATCACTGGGGACGAAGGCGTGAGACCTTCCCACCTCACTGGTGCGTTCAACCCGAGTATAGTTCTGAACAAAGGGTTCTCACTGGATGCCTTCGAACCTGGACCTTTGTTGAAGTCGATGGTGTTTGGTGGGGTTTTCGGTTTGAACGAGGCGAACCGTCTGAGCGAATATGTCCAGAACTCATTGTTGGACCCATTCGAAGAGCGCTCAATCAACGTTCAGAGGCTGGGTCGAATATCTGCTAGTGATGGATTCTTCCCTGTACTGACTATGAATCCTGAAGAGATGAGTGGAGCTCATAGATTGAGTGAGGCTCTCAGAGATCGAGTGAGAGTTTGGATCAGATTAAGCTACCCGAGAAAAGAAACGGAAATTGAAATCGTGAAGATGAACTGCCCAGAGTACAAACTCTCCGATGCTATACTGGAGAAGGTCTACGGTCTGGTCTCATCCACCAGAGTCAACACAGACATCGAGATTCCCGCGAGCATCAGAGCAGGGATATCAATTTCACGACTTGCAGCTGAGATGACCAAGAGGAAGAAAGAGAAGATTATTTCTCATGCTACGTTGTCGAAGGCTGCAACCTATGTGCTAGTCGGGGCTTTGCGATTCAGACCAGGTATTGATCCTGATCCCGCAGTCAACTCACTTGTTCGGAGAAATCTGGGGAGTTAGTTGAGATGGCTGCTCAGCCGAAGATCACTCCTGTACCAAGCAATGCTCCCCCATTTGCTCAAGAGTTCACAAAGAGAATGCGGGGAAGAAAGGATGTTGCAAAAAAGCCGAGTGTTCGTCAGACAACATCAATCCCTCAACTCCTCTCTGCGAGATTCTTCAGGAATGGAAAGCTGACCCTCGAAGATTTCCTAGAGGCAGCAATATTCACCACCTATCCCCCTGATCAAGACATTGCCCGGGAAATTGCTGAAGATATACTGCTTGGGCGTGAGAAGGTTGAACGACCCCGGCTTAGCGATAAGAAGCGAGCGGCTGCAGAAAAAGCATCAACACAGAAACAGACTGATGCTCTGCAGAAAGTAATGGACCAGATCCGTCGCGAGCAGGAACTTGCAAAAGTCATCAAGAAAGACAAAGTCCAAGCTGGCTATGAATATCTTCAGGAGCTTCATCGTTCTGGGAATCATCAGCTCTATGAAGCAGCCACTGATTATCTGACTGATGGCGATATCGTGCTCCGTGGAATTACGAGTGACCAGGAACTCAAGGAGACCGCAGGGAGCCAGTTACTGGACAAAGCTGGAGTACTCACATCAGAGGATATTCAGAATTCCCAGAAACTTGATGTATTAGACGAAGTCTGTGACTTGTCCAATGCTGCTGAACATGTCGCCGCGAAATCCCTTCGTGGAGATAGCGACGTTGAACAAGAATTCTCTGACTTAGCACAACGTGACACAACAACAGCTGCCCGTGCTCTCCGACACATTGAGGAAATGGAGACATTGGATGAGAAGACAAGGGAATCCTTAGACAAAACGCTTCAAGACGAACTGACTGACCTTAGTGAAGCTGCAGATTATGCAGCAGAGATGAAACGGGTGCCTGACAATCTTGACGAGTACATTCAGGATGCACCCAATCAATACTCGCTTAGTGATGCAGCTGCGTTCGCAGACAAAATCAAGAAACATACTGGCCAAGACATCATGGATGACCTTCTCAAGGCATATGATGAGCAGTATGACAAAGGTGGTCATAACAACGTTGACATGCGTCAGCTGTCCGAGACCGCTCGTGACAATCAAAGCTGGGATGACCTGCTAGAGAAAGAGACCGAATCAACAATTCAGGATGCGAATGCACGATCATCTCCCTCCGACTTCTTGAGATCAGCTGTCGCCCAGGGAATGGGACTGGGATCTGAACTTCCGAGTAGTCATACGCAAAAAAAATGGAGCAAGTCTATGCAGAAGCTTGCGGATGCTGCCGTGGATTCCTCTCCTACAAAAACACATCTTCGGAGTACCGTGAAACAGTTGTCACGGATGGGACAGGTTCCTTCAAAGGAATCAATCCAGAAGGCTGGAGAAAGATTGGGCATGACAGAAGCTGAGATCCTTGAGCTTCTAAATCCATCCTATGAGGTTATCAAGAAATTGATTGAAGCTGGTGTGGCAGACTTCGATAGGCTACATAACCTCATGGCTGCAGCTGGTCTTTCCCATCAACAACTTCGGCAACTTGCAGATATGGCTGCAGAGAAAGGAAACCAAAGCGCTTTAGGTGCTGTTGCACATGAGGACCTTCAAGCAGCATTGGGAACTGGTAGTCCAAATTCAGGATACGGGGCTAGACGATATGGTACGAGAACTGGTGCAGGAAGTGGAGCCGAAAATCAACCATACGACAAGGACCGTGCCGACATGGCTTTTGGAGGTCTATTGGGTGGCCCAGCAACTAATATAGTCCGAATCTGGTATACCTATAGAGACCAACTTCCTGATGAGCTCAAGAAGAAACTCCGAGAGATTGCCAGACGGCTCCTTATAGACCTAGGAATGAAATACGCTAGACAGACCATGGGTAGCAGTATGCTCGGAGGAATTCAAGAATCCACTACTGTGAGACCATTCAAGTTGGGCGATGATATGGATCTCATCAATTTGGAAGAAACCATAGACTCGTTGCTCTCTCAAGGTCGAACGAACTTCAAGATTCTAGAGACCTCCGATTTCTTGGTAACTGAGACCTATCAAGGGCATCGGGCATTCTATTGGGCTTTAGATAAGAGTGGGTCCATGAACTCTGCCGAGAAACTCGGAATGCTAGCAATCTCGGTGATGGCTGGGCTCTACGGCATAAAGAAAGACGATTTCGGGGTGGTTCTCTTTGATAGCACGACTCATGTTGTAAAGAGAATGGCAGAGAAGAGCATATCTGTTGACAAAGTGGCTTCAGATCTGCTAGACGCAAAGGCAGGCGGCGGGACTGGAGGTGCACAGTCTATCAGACTTGCTCTTGAAAATTTTGAGGACACGCGTGCAAAGGAGAAGATTTTCGTCTTCTCATCGGACATGTTCCTTAGTGATCAAGCTGCTTGTGAGCAGCTTGTTGAAAGAATGAAACCACTTGGAATCAAGATGATTATTCTTGTTCCAAAATCATCCTACAATCCTCATGCTGCAGATAGTCTTGCAAAGAAAGCTCACGGCGTTGTCTTAGATATTGCTTCTATTGATGAGCTACCAGAGAAGCTACTACGGGTAACAAACTACTGATTAGAGAAAGGAGTAGCCTGCCTTCTCTGTCAGAGATTTTTCTTTGCTCTCACAGACCCAGAATTTGTAAGCACAGACGTAGTCTACAGTGCCTCGGAGTTCAAGTAATCTTGAACTGAACAATCTCCTCATCAATCTCATGTATCTAAAATATGGGTCACCTGGAGGGACAATTTCAGCAATGCAATTTACTTGGTAGCTTTGGCTCTGTGGTTCGGCTTCTTGTCTCCAAAAGAAATTCAAACTAACCCGGGGGTCTCGAAGAATGTTCTGATAGGTGACATCACCATACATCTCAACGGCACCAAAACGGAAACGATCTATCTTCTTGTCATCTAGCATGACCTTTTGGTACAGCTCAATCCGTTCCTCTATGGTCTCATCGAAAGGTCTACCTTGAAATGAGAGCTCAGCACCTTCAAGCTCAAGAATCATATCATCAAGAGCATCATCAGTGAGAGTCAATCGGACAAGTTTCTTTGCTGAATTAATCGGAAAGATGCCAGTAGCATTCTGAGAGGAAATTGTAGGTTTCATCAATGTGGAATCATAGAGTCTACGAGTCTTCTCATCAGCATCTCGAGCACCCTCAAGGGTGTTGACAATTGTCTCATAAATCATATCAGGAATGGCATTCAAAGGAAATGAGACCTCGAGTCCACTGAGGTTAATATCGATCTTACGTAACTCGCGATCAATGAACTTGATTGTAGATGGTCTCTCTTCTGACACCAGTTACCCACCTTGCTTATTGCTAACTTACTGCCAAATACAATTCTCATACCCCGTATTTAACGATATGTCGGACCTTTGATTCCCACTGAAAAAGCCTCATAAGCGTGTCTGCATGAACTGAATCCATAGTTTCCTCGTGCTTGAGGCTTGAGAGAGATGGTTGAGGCATTCGAGATTGACTCACAGGCAAAAATGATAGAGTCTACAAGCGATGTCGTCGAGGTAGATACCAACAAGGTCCTTGTTTTTGTCGTTCATGACACAAAGACTGTCTACCTATGGAGAGGCAAAAGTGCTGACATCTTCAAGAAGCTCATGGGTACACGAGTTGCTGCGAAACTGAGCCATACTTATTCTGACTACAGGATTCGGCCAATCTCAGAAGGGAACGAACCAGCAGCTTTCAATCAGTTAATTGGTACGAAGCTCAATTGATTCCCTCTATCACCAGAAAACACTTAGTCGCTTGAATATTGTGTTTAGCTGGTGAGGTCTCTGAACATTAATCGACTTGCATATCTCAGCATGTTACGTAATGTCAAAAGAGGACTCATAACTCGCACTGAGATTATCAAGCATCTTGACTCAGATTCCTGGATAACAACTGCAGAGATTTCAAAGGATGTTGATGTCACACCTCCAACCGTTCTCTACCATTTGCGAAATCTTGAACGAGAACGAATTGTAGAACGAGATCCAGAAGGTAAGGGTTGGAGATATGGTCCCTTCCAACAAAGCGAGCTGATACAGTTCCTTTCACCCAAACGAAAACGAAAGAACTAGAAACAGTTCTTAAGTAGATTCTCTTCACTACAATACAACTACAATGAAGACCCGTGCTATAGTACGACCGCCAGGTAGAAAATTCAAGAATTGTTTATCAGAACACCCACTTAATCATACTCTAAATAGAGAACTTGCTTTAGAGCAGCATAAGAAATATCGTCAGACACTTCAAGATCTCGGAGTAGATCTGATAGAGCTCGAACCTGATGACGAACGTCCCGATTCGTGTTTCGTAGAAGACACCGTTGTTGTCCACGGAATTCGTGCAATGATAACGCGAATGGCAAAAGAGAGTCGAAGGGGTGAGAGCGATAGTGTGGAAGCTGTCTTGTCAGAATTCAAACAGATCAAATCAGTGAATACACCTGGCACCTTGGAAGGTGGCGATGTCCTCCATTTTCCTGATTCACTTCTCTGTGGTATCACAAAAAGGACTAATCACGAAGGAGCATCCCAGATGGAACAGTGGCTAGAGACCCAAGTTCATCGTGTAGAGGATAAAACCATCATGCACATCAAGAGTCATGTTTCATACCTTGGACGAAATAGCATCTTAGTGAATCCACGATACGTCGGAGAAACAGTGCTAGAACCCTTCTCAAAGATAGTGCTACCGAGTGAAGAAACATATTCTGCTAATACATTGACAATCGGTGATGTTGTCATCATGTCAGCGCATCACAATAAAACATCCCTGTTAGTGAAAGACGCTGGCTTTGATGTTATTCAACTTGATATGAGTGAGTTTGAGAAATGCGACGGAGCACTAACCTGCTTATCCATCATTTTCTAGGATTCATACAAATTTAGCGTAGAAGTCCTTTGCGTTCTGCCAGTATATCTTCTGAAGAACATCTTTTGGAAGATTAAGACCATTGATGAATGTTCCACCAGTATCTACTGTGTCTGCATCTATGAACGGGAGTGGTTTATGTTCTACGGCGGTCTCAAGCAATAAACGTAGGGCAAGATATCTTCCTTCGTAGTAGCTTCTATCTGGACCCCATGTGACACAATCTGTTCCAAAGACAATTCGGTCTTGATACTTGATGATGAATTCCCTTGCCCTCTTAGGGTCTTTGCTAAGTTCTCTGGACACCCATCTTGCAGAGCTAGTGTCAATGTTGAAGTTGGGATAGGTGTCAAACCATCGGGCTAAGTTGTCGAGTCTATGGATCTCTGATTGAGCAGCAAAATGGGCTAGCTGCAGTTTCATCGATTCATGCCTCTTGAGAACTCCTTCAAGCTCATTGAGGTCTCTTTCTTTGGAAGTGTAGACCGTGGTATCTGTGTATCTTTTTGCATAGTATGTGTCAGGATCTGATAGGTGTAATAGGAATGGAATGTTTTCATCTTTCATAGCATCAAACATCCTTGCCATTTCATCATCATCCATTCTCAGTTCATCTGGGGACGCTGATACTCTTCCCCTCATTACAGGAGCAGATTGCATCTTGGCAAGATGATACCCTTCATCTTTAAGGGTGGAAATTTCCTTGAGTATTGTTTCGAGACCTCCACCAAATCTCATTGAACCTGAGAAATATTTAGCGAAAATGAATCGACCTGGAAACCTCTCCTCTGCGTATTTCTTGGCATCTAGACTATGACAGATGAGGAGAGCTTCTGTGATCCCAAAGTCCTTCTGGATATCCACTAGCAAATCCAATGATTCGGTATCGACAACATGTACGTGTGCATCATAAATTGGTTCATCAAAGGTCAGTTCGGGATACAGTCTCTACACCTAGCGGCCGCGATGTGATTCTCCCTGAAAACTCTGTCCATCTGGTACAAACCCGTGATCATTTTGGATTCAAACGTGACCAGAGACCCTCAGCTGATTTCTTTGAAACCTCTGATACGTGTGCGTCAGATGTCTTTGTCAATAGCCTATCCTTAACAACAACCTGCCCGTTTACAAGAACATCTCTAACATCACGACCACTGAACGTGTTGATCAGATGACCTACGACTGAACCCGCTGTAAGTGGTGTTGGGACTCTCGAACCATCCAATATCACAATGTCCGCGAGTTTTCTCTTCTCGAGACTACCGAGATCCTCTTCAAGCCCATAGCAATATGCCCCTTCAATGGTAGCCATCCTGAATATTTCGTCTGGACCAATCGCACTTGGATTCCCACTAGCAAGTCTGTGCACCGTAAGAGCACACCTCATGTTCTCGAATGGGTCAAAGATCCATCCATCATTTCCGAGACCCACAGTAATTCCTTTTTCAAGCATGGCTGGTACTGGTGCAACTCCCACAGCATTCAACATGTTACTCATAGGGTTATGAGCAACGGAAGCTCTCCTCTTGGCGATTAGATCAATCTCGTAGTCATTGACATGGACACAGTGGGCTAACACTGTCCTTGGACCAAGAACTCCTAGTCTGTCCAGTCTCTCAACAGTCCTCTCTCCAGTGGTCTCTAGATTGTGGTAAAGGTCCACTAGTCCCTCGGATGTATGAACTGTAATAGGTACGTTAAGTTCCTTAGCTTGACCTGCTGCTCTTGTGACAATCTCATCTCCCACTGTGAATGAAGCATGCAGACTTATCATACCTGAAACAAGGTCCTCCTTACTGCATGATTGGATGAATTTGATGCCTTCTTGAAAGCCTCTGTCTGCCTCTTCAGGATTGTTCCTCTCAGTCATCTCAAATGCAATGATCCCTCTCATTCCAACTTCTTTAGTCCCTCTAGCAATCTCCTGAAGACTACCTTCTATAGAATTAGGTCCTGAGTATGTATCAGCATAGAGTGTAGAGCCATTTCGTAGCATATCTGCACTCGCAGAAAG
>JAGXOC010000409.1 GCA_019894665.1 Candidatus Thorarchaeota archaeon | reverse complement strand
ATTGCTGTCATGCCCATTGCGCTCTCAATGCTTGAGGAGTTCAAGACAGTTGGTCCAGAATTATCAGGAGCCAGCACTGGTCTTGCATTCTGGTTTGGCAATCTTGGAGGTTTCCTAGGTACAATCCTCCTTGAGACTCTGAGAGTGGGAGGATCATACTTCTACTCAGTCATCTACTTGGTAGTAATAATGGTGATTGCATCTGTACTGATAATGACAATTCCTGAGACCGGACAGCGGGAGGAGGTTACACAGTAGAGAAGTAACACACAATATCAGAGCATTAGCTAAGTTTGCAAATGCATATAGCAAAGCTCCACTCTCTCTAGTGACACTTCGGTTGGTTCCAATCGAGGTAGAGAGGTGTTTGTGATTGACAATATCTAACACTCTGAAGTATATCTTCCTCATCAACTTCATCGTGTGCATAATCTTCGGGGTCATATTCTTCCTGAGCCCTGAGTACATTTCGAGCGCGACTGGCTGGCCTTTCCTCGATCCGACAGCGGGTAGGAT
>JAGXOC010000408.1:286-516 GCA_019894665.1 Candidatus Thorarchaeota archaeon | reverse complement strand
AAAGAGCAAGAAATGCTTCGTACCTTGCGTCAAACTTATAGCAGTTTATTGATGAATGGTCCATTTAGTATCATTATTGCTCATCATGGTGAGATGATTGGACTAACTGATAGGATAAAACTTCGTCCTCTAGTAGCCGGGACTAAGGATGATGTTTTGTATCTCTCATCTGAAGAAGCTGCAGTACGTCTTGTTTCTCCTAAATTGGATAAGTTCTGGTCTCCAAGAGG
>JAGXOC010000408.1:0-276 GCA_019894665.1 Candidatus Thorarchaeota archaeon | reverse complement strand
GATATTGGCTGCTCCTTTTTGGAATGAAATAGATTCAATGGAACCAAAAGAACAAGAAATTCTTCGTACCTTGCGTCAAACTTATGGCAGTTTATTGATGAATGGTCCATTTAGTATCATTATTGCTCATCATGGTGAGATGATTGGACTAACTGATAGGATAAAACTTCGTCCTCTAGTAGCCGGGACTAAGGATGATGTTTTGTATCTCTCATCTGAAGAAGCTGCGGTACGTCTTGTTTCTCCTAAATTGGATAAGTTCTGGTCTCCAAGAGG
>JAGXOC010000407.1 GCA_019894665.1 Candidatus Thorarchaeota archaeon | reverse complement strand
GGACAGAGCAGAGAAACTAGAGCTTGCAGAACTGAACCTGCGCGCAGGTCACCAGGCAAAGCGCTCAGCAGCTTTCGAAGCAGCCTTTAACTACTGTAAACTAGGAACATCTCTTCTTGATCAGACATCCTGGGATGAGAACTATGACCTTACACTGACATTGTACAACCAAGCCATCATCACAGCCTATTCCTGCTCCGCTTTTGAAAACATTGATCCATTTGCAGATGAAGTAATTGAACACGCCAGGAAATTGGAAGATGAAACAGATGCTGCTAAAATTGAGCAGTCCTCTGAGCTTAAGGAGATTTTGGTTAGTCTATTGGATAAGCTTCAGCGATATGCTGAAGTCCAAATCGAATCGTTGGCTAAATCTGATCTAGCTGCTGTTGTTTCGCATAAAACCGGGGTGCCAATGGGCAAGGTGCAAACCCAGGAGCGTGAACGCTTGCTAAACATCGAGGAACATCTACAAAAAAGGGTAGTAGGTCAGGATCATGCGATCAACAGCATTGCC
>JAGXOC010000406.1 GCA_019894665.1 Candidatus Thorarchaeota archaeon | reverse complement strand
CCGGTGCGGAGCGCATTCCAAACGAGCTGATGGCCGAATACTATTTTCAACGTGCTTCAGCCGGGCTTCTTATCACCGAGGCAACAGTTGTTTCCGCACAAGGCAACGGTTGGATCGGCTCACCAGGAATCTTCACAGATAAGATGGTGGAGGGGTGGCGAATCGTCACCCAAAAGCTGAAACCCACCGGCACCCCCCTCTTTCTGCAATTATGGCATTGCGGCAGGGCGTCGCACAGCGATTTTCACGATGGCGCGTTGCCGGTTTCCGCCTCTGCGGTTAAACTGAATGGTGACCAGATCCACACGCCACTTGGCAAAAAAGACTATGAAACCCCGCGGGCCCTGACCGTTGATGAAATCAAGACCACGGTGAACGATTACCGCACCGCCGCGGCAAACGCCAAAAAAGCAGGTTTCAGCGGTATCGAAGTCCACAGTGCCAACGGCTATCTGATCAATCAGTTTCTTGACTCAAAAACAAATTTAAGGACTGACAATTATGGTGGCAGCCTGGA
>JAGXOC010000405.1 GCA_019894665.1 Candidatus Thorarchaeota archaeon | reverse complement strand
AATTTGGACCCAACACACTTCAGAGGATTTCAGCAGCTTCAGAGAAGTTGATTCGTTTCCTAGAGGAACATGAGGTTATAGATTCTGACCAAAGAAAAGACCTCAGTGATGCCTTTGTTTCATCATGGGCTCTTCTTAGTGCATTCACATGCAAAGGACAAGGTCGCAATGTGACAACGGAGGCAGACTTTGAAACAGCATACGACATACTTCGAATACTCTTCTTCTATGTTCCAACTGAGGATTTCAAAGCACTTTCAGTAATCCGTAGATTGGGATCACACACTACCCTTCCAAAAGCGGCAAGTGTAGGATTCTCACCTAAATTTGAAAGAAAACTAAGCTTGTCAGTTGCTGCAAGCCTTGAGAAGGTCCACGGTGACCATCTAGCTGAAATGGCTTCAGCCACTTCTGGCGCCTCACGAACTATATTGACAAACTCCTTACGATTCCTAGGTCAGTTACATGCTGCAAAACAAGAGATAGAACGACTTGAAGAGGAACATTATGATTCCACTA
>JAGXOC010000404.1 GCA_019894665.1 Candidatus Thorarchaeota archaeon | reverse complement strand
ATAAAATCATCATCAATAATCTGAAAGAAGTTCATATCATAATTTTCTTTCAGGTCCACAAGATTATCAACGACTCTAGGGATAGACATTTTCCGACTTATGTAACCTTTAACATTTTGCTTGTAGACGTTTAAAAATATTTGATTACTACAATAAGCACATCTTCTGGGACATCCTCTTTGAGTACCAAAATAGGTCATTCTATAAACATGCCCAGCTATTGTTGCATAAAAATGACGATCATCTATAAAGCTCAAATCCAAAAAAGGCATTTTATCAAGATTCATCAAAGGAGCCACAGGATTTTTAACAACAGTTTTATCATCTTTTTTTAACCAGAGACCCTGAATATCAGTTATGTCTTCCCCATTTTCAAGTTTATTTAAAAGATTAGGCAGTGCAACTTCTCCTTCAGCAATACAAACTACGTCTACAGCGGGATGTTTTATGACATGTTCGGGATTTGCTATACAAAATACACCACCAAAAACTATCTTAGTTTTAGGATAATCTTTTTTC
>JAGXOC010000403.1 GCA_019894665.1 Candidatus Thorarchaeota archaeon | reverse complement strand
GGAGGTGGGGGTGTATCATCAATCTTAGTAGAAACCGGGGCACGGACCGAATCTCGCTTCTTCTTTGTGATTGCAAAGCCGATTATGATTAATAGCAATCCAACGATTGCAATAACAGCACCGTATAGCGTAGTGTTCTCGCCAAAGAACACATAATCTACACTAATGCTTGGTAGTAATGCTATAATCGCGCCAGCAATCAACACAAGCGCACCAAGACACACAGGTCCTGAGCGCGTATACTCACGCATTGTCAAGTAAGCCAATTTTCTAGCTCCTGAATCGAGACAAACCACACAGTCTCGTCTAATTGTAGTTGAGCCTGTTGAAGCGATTTAAGGGTATTGGGTAGCTAGAAGACTACTCGATACTCATACCTACGATACATCCAGTTGATGATGTATTGATCATCACTTTGGTCCCGGTAAGCTCGGATAATTTTGATGCAATCATTTCATGAAATTTACAAGGATATCCGGAAGGTATTTTGTCCACATCTGGATCAAGGTCTCTACAAATG
>JAGXOC010000402.1:306-520 GCA_019894665.1 Candidatus Thorarchaeota archaeon | reverse complement strand
AATTATAGCAGTTCATTCTTATAAGGGTGGAACCGGAAAAACGTCAATCGCAGTTAACTTGGCAGCCACCTACTCCAGAAGGGGCAAAAAAGTCTGTCTGATGGACCTAGATTTTCGTGCGCCAAGCCTTCACGCCATATTCAAAGACTACAATCCAGATTACTGGCTGAACGATTACCTTAATGGCGTCTGCGAAATCGATAGAGTCTTAGTT
>JAGXOC010000402.1:0-296 GCA_019894665.1 Candidatus Thorarchaeota archaeon | reverse complement strand
AATTATAGCAGTCCATTCTTATAAGGGCGGAACCGGAAAAACGTCAATCGCAGTTAACTTGGCAGCCGCCTACTCCAGAAGGGGCAAAAAAGTCTGTCTGATGGACCTAGATTTTCGTGCGCCAAGCCTTCACGCCATATTCAAAGACTACAATCCAGACTATTGGCTGAACGATTACCTTAATAGCGTCTGCGAAATCGATAGAGTCGTAGTTGATGCGACTAAGGATCATGGTAACGGCGGCAAGTTGATGGTTGCGTTGGCAAATCCGTCCACTGAAGCGATCAGGGATATGA
>JAGXOC010000401.1 GCA_019894665.1 Candidatus Thorarchaeota archaeon | reverse complement strand
TTGATACCCCAATAGGCTTCTACAGGGACATCAAGTTCACCGATTGAGTCCTTCTCTCTTCTAGTCTTCTCCACCTTCGTGGCCTCCTTTAAGATCCGATGAATTAGACTATATCATCAGATCATCAATAATCTGTTGGACTTCCTTGAGGTTTGTAGTGTGGTCCTTTAGAGGGACGTCTTCTGGTAAAGCAATGCCGGCTGCTAAGTCTGGAGCGTCCACTTTGAAGAAAACACCTATTGGAATTTTCCCGTCATTGACAAGAGCTTTCTCTAATGCCATGATTCGATTGGAAACATCATGTCCATTGTCCTGCAATGAGAATGTGTTCTCGTTATAGAACTTCCAGGTCAACTGCCGGTTCCAAGACACACATGGTTGAAGAATGTCCACCACCGCAAATCCTCTGTGTTGTACTGCTTCCACCATGAGATTCACAAGAGCTTTCTGATCACCAGAGAAACCACGGGCTGCAAATGTGGCACCAGAGGTGATAGCTTGGGCGATTGGATTTGTAGGCT
>JAGXOC010000400.1 GCA_019894665.1 Candidatus Thorarchaeota archaeon | reverse complement strand
GCCTCGATGATTCTGAGAATCGACGACGTCATCGCCTCCGCGAAGTCCCCACCACCGCCACCTGGAGGAGGAGGCGGAATGGGCGGAATGCCTCCTTATTAGGAGCACACACTATTCCTCCATCTTTTTCTTTTTAATCGTTTTTTGTAAAAGTTTTATGTTTTTAGACCTAGAGATTTTTAAAGAACAGGGCATAGTAAGACAATAAAGTAATATATTTCCTAACAGAGTTAATGCTGAAGGCTCCGGTAGTGTAGTCAGGTTAAGCATTCGAGCCTCTCGACAGGAGAAAGCTCGTGACCCGGGTTCGAATCCCGGCCGGAGCACCATTCATCACAGTCATAGCATCGAGTTAAGGGGAGAGAGATGTCTCCAATGTTTCTGTCAAGCTCGTTCTCTGAGGATGAGAAGGTCACTACACAAGATGAAAACCTTTCTTAACAGCTCTTCTCAGTCCTCCTCGCTGATAAACGAAGAGTAGATAAATTTGTATAAACAATTAGATAGTAGAAAGGATGAGGT
>JAGXOC010000003.1:29157-73475 GCA_019894665.1 Candidatus Thorarchaeota archaeon | reverse complement strand
ATGATTTGTAGAACACTAAGAATTCCCACAAGACTCGGCAATAGCGCTGCGATATACATTAGAAGGTCGTGTTTTCGCACTCGATCAACAAGCAGTCCAGAGAGAGGTAGAGCAATAGTAGCCGTTAGAGCGCCATAACCCAGAAGTCCGTGGTGCTCGAGTATTGTCAGACCAAAGTAACTAAACAGAGTCCCTGATAAGAGGCCTGTGATGACATAGATGGAGAATGCCATCGGGACTGCAAGCAATACATAGATGACCATTGTCTTCAATGGAAATTCTCGATACTCCAGCAAATCCAAATCCACCTTACAGGATATGCGATTCGTCATCACGTTATGGATGTTTCGAGCTACAACACAAAGTCATAGGCGATATCTTAAAGACGATTCAGAATCTGGACAGAGGTAGGAGAGAAAGTGTTTGGTCGAGAAACTCGGTGTTCATGAGTTCATGGTCCTGACAAGCGGTGGAACTCCAATCTTTCACTTTTCCACAACTGAAACAAGAAAGTTAGATGAGCTATTGTCAGGCTTTCTGAGCGCAATAACTAGCTTTGCAACCGAGTTTGGAGAGAAATCAATCCAGAGTCTATCGTTCGAAGGCTCAGAACTTCTTTATGAGCCCTATGGGACTGAATACCTTTTCATCTTCTTAGTTGAAACTGGATCATCCGAGAAAGTACTCAGAGTGGTCTTGAGAGAGCTGAGTAAGAGATTCGTATCGAGATACCAGACTGAGTTGAAGATGGACATCCTGGTTCTTGATGTGTTCATGGATTTCGAAAGTGATGTTCGAGGGGCATTCTCATACTACGAAGGAATCCTAATCATCATGTCCAGCTTAAGTGCATTTGTTATCCCAGAGGTCAAGAAAGATAATCTGGATGTGGCAATCAGGACTGGAGGATTTCTTGACGAGTTCCATCGAGATCTTGGTAACTCGGGTAATCGAGTTCTTTCAGCAATAAACGGGAAGACTTCCATCTATGACCTTAGCAGACATCTCGGGTTATCTGAAACTGATATATCAGACGTCGTCGAATATCTTGCTATTCGGGGATTGCTCAGAGTTTCAAAATTATGTCCCTTGATTCGAGAGAAGGATGCGCGATTCGATGCATATCTTGACTTGATTGGATTACCAAGCAAGGATTACCAACTCCTTGAGCGGGCAAAATCACTTTGTAATGGTGTTCGTCCACTTGTAGATATCAGTGAACGGCTCGGTGTGGTTCCAGAGCAGCTCTATGAGGTGCTTGACAAGCTTGGAGATGAGGTTGAGTGGAAGCTTATCGAGGTAAGTGGATTAGTGGATGATGCATAGTCTTTGGGATGAGTCATCTCCGTTCTGACAAAGGAATTAAGTGCCTTTGTGCCCCACATGGTGCGGCCGTGCTGTTAGGAGGCCACCTCCTTGGTGAAAGAAATCATTGTACTCCGTGAAACTGGCATTCTTCTCTTCCACTATAGTGTGAGTGGGACTCGGAGGCTTGATGAGCTGGTAGCTGCATTTCTCTCAGCCGTTAGTTCCTTTGCCCAGGAAGTAAGTCAAGATATAATCACCGTCATGTCTTTTGCAAAGAACAAGTTAGTTTGGGTGCGTAAGGGAGATCTCTACTTCATAGCATTGGTGTCCGAAGAGGACAGTGGAGAGATCCATCGTGTGATTCTTCAGGACCTTGCAGAACAATTCGTGAGTACTTACTATTCAGACCTCAGGAGAGAACTGCCGAATTCCAAGAAATTCAGGCCATTTGCAGATGTTGTTGAGGTTACACTGCAAAAGTTCGATGGCATTCCAGGACTTGCCCGACGCTATAAGACAGTGCTCCTCCCTGTTCAGGATCTGAATATGTTGAAACGGGTTCTATCAGAGGTCGAGGTTAACCGGGACATTCTCAGGGGGGGGATGGTCACCTCAGATGGGTACGTAGCAGTATCAAACCTAAGGGCATACGAACTCGAAGCAGTATTGGATTTCCTACCAGAAGTGAGAGATAGAGTTGCGATGAAGGAACACTCCAGCCTTGAGAAAGGCTCGGCATTTCTATTGATGCAAATTCCCAAAAAGGGAGTATCTGCATTTGTCGTTAAACTCGGTATGTCGGAGAAAACATACCTTGACCTTGTGAATCCGTTCACATCACTCTTGCAGCTAACGAGTTTTGAAAAAGCGAGGAAATTCGAACCCGACAAAGTCGAAGGACCAATATCGTTCTATGACTTTGACGTAGTGGAAACTGCCGTTTCAGAAGAGGATATTCGAAGGGAAACAAAGATGTCACTAACCTCATTTTCGGAGAGTATTCAATCAGGATCTCTTAGACTAATCAATGCTATCGACACCACTTCCACAGTAGTTGAGGTTATTGAAGCAAGTGGTTTGATTCGGGAGCAGGCAGATGAGGTTCTTGCCCAGCTGATAGCAAAGGGTGTCGTCAGAATCTCGAAATTATTTCCAGTGATGGAAGATCGAGATGAGAGGTTTGTTGCATACCTCGAGGTCATAGGAATTAAGAAAAGGGATTTCGATATTGTAGAGTCCATCTGGAAATACTGCAACGGTAGTCTCTCACTTCGAGAGATTTCAGAAAGGTCTGATATCCCAGCACAACGGATACTGGAAGTCCTCAGAGCTCTCGGTAATCATGTAAAGTGGTAGAAAGAAAAGGTGCTTAGTCGTGTCAGGTAAAATAGTTTCAATTCATAGCTTCAGAGGCGGTACAGGAAAATCAAACATCGCTGCAAATCTTGCTGCGGCAGCCGCATTAGATGGTAAACGAGTAGCTGTCATGGACACAGACATGGCATCACCTGGTATTCACGTCATATTTGGAATGGGCCGGGAGAAAATGAAGTACACTCTCAACGACTACCTTCGAGGGTCCTGTGACATCACTGATGCATGTGTGGACCTGACTGATAGACTGAACATCAAAAGTGGTAAGTTGTTCCTCATCCCAAGCTCAATGGCTGCTACTGATATCACTAGGATTCTTAGAGAGGGCTACGAAGTTGGAGACCTAAAGAAAGGATTTACAGAAATCATCAAAAAGAAAAATCTTGATTATCTCATCATTGATACACACCCTGGACTTGACCGAGAAACATTGCTGTCAATGGCAACAGCTGACTATCTTTTCGTGGTTGTAAGAATCGATGAGCAAGATCTGCTCGGAACAGCAGCGACACTTAGCGTTGCCCGGAAACTACAGGTCCCAGACATCCGTATAATCATCAACAAGAAACCGGGCATCTATGAGAACAAAGCCATCATAGCAGAGGTCGAAAAGAAATTCAAAACCACTGTGGCAACAATCATTCCACTCCTTCCTCTTCTTATTGAAGCAGGAAGTCGCTATGTAGTCACATTGAGACATCCAGATAGCGAGTTTACAAAGAACATTGATGATATCTACAGATTGATGAAATAACCTATCCAATAATTCGTGGAATGTAGATTATAGCAAGTGTAAGTAAAAGAAGAATCAAACAAACCACAAGTATCAATGGCAATAGTATGTCTGATGTTGTATTTTCATCGACTGTCAAATGATTTCACCATAGTCAATATATTGACGATACGCTATATCAAATTGGTCCTAAGCAAAACACTTCTAACTAGAATTACTTGGGTGAAGAGTTATCCGGAGGAAACACTATCATGGACATCGATGTGAGACTGGCTAGTGCTCAAGACAGGTCACTAATAGAGGAATTCTATGTCCGAGAAGGAATGAATTTCCAACAATTGATTCAACATGCAAGATCAACTCCGGTAGGTGCAAGCAGTGAAACAATGTTTGTAATAGCTGCCGCTCGAGGAATGGTCGTTGCAGCATTGAAACTAGACATTGCAAAAGATCCAGCAATGGGGCGTGTAGGTTTCATAAGATATTTTGAGATTGAAAACGCACTAGAGAGTACAGACCTCGGTTCAAAAATGTTAGAAAAAACCAGGGAGTTAGCTGAGGAAAAAGGCTTACGAGCAATGGATGCAATATTCGACGTAGAAAGAGCAGACCTCTTCGATCTTTACACCGAATCAGGATATAGAGAAGAACGTAAGGAGATATGCCTTCGGAGAGATTTCCGTCCAGGTGTCTTCGAGTGATTTGAGCCTACAAAACTATTGAACCCAACCCAAGCTTCTCAATGGTCTCCTTTGTGGGAATTCCATCCTTATCCCAACCCTTGAGTTCATAATACAAGTCTAGGGATTTCTCAAAATCTTCTTTATCAATAAAGGCCTTCATTCCCTTTGAAGGACCAATTGTTTCAGGTTCCCAAAATCGAGGGGGCAATATGTCATCCTTTCGCGTAATTCCTTCATTGATATTGAATAGTCGTATGAGTGTTTCAACGCGTTGACCAAATTCGGTAACCCTCGCATCATCATAACTAACACCTGTTCCGCTATTCAACAACTGGATTTTTTCGTCCCTAGTCAATGGAAAATGCCATGTGAAGTGGCACACAACCAATGAGTCTGTTAGAATCTTCGTATCGCGTTCTGTAATCATCGATTCAATTACGTCGATTGCAGAAGCGTCAGGTTTTTCTGCAGTCTGTGGCCATCCTCGAAGATGATGACCACCAACATCCGCGGTTGCATAAGAAAGACCAACACCTCTTTTTCCCCGTGGATCCCAAGCAGCCACTTCTAAACCCTTAACATGAACTGCAAGTTTCTCAGTTCCACGACCAAGCTCTTCGGCAGCAGTTCGGACTCCTCTGGCAAGCACTTTTCCTATTCCTTCTTTATTGGCAATCATTCGCATGAGCTTGAGCGCAGCCGCACCATCACCAAATCGCAGGGGGAAACCAATCTCACTCTCCTCTAGCAAACCGCTCTCAAAAGCATCCATCGCAAATCCAATAGCAGCGCCAGCCCCAATGGTATCTAGTCCTAAGTCGTCGGCCAGGTAATTCAATTGGAAGAGTGTCTGTGCATCACTAATACCAAGATTGCCTCCACACATTCCAAAAGTTTCGTATTCAGGTGTGGATTCAACTTCCACTCCTGGATTGTTTGGGTCTTCTGTTTTGTAAGAATGTGTGCATTGAATTATACAATGCGGACAAGACAAGTGATTTCCTGTAATCCACTGTTTTGTTTCCTCAGGAGTAATTGACTCGTAACCTTCAAAGTATGTGTTCCGCCAATTTCTTGTTGGGAACTGACCACGCTCATTTGCAATTTCAACAAGTACAGCAGTGCCATAATCCTTGAAATCGTAATCTTTCTTATCATTCCATTTCTTGGTCACAGCTTTTCTAATCGCACCAAAAGAGTGAGGGTCTGCAGGAGTTAGTTTCTGTGTACCTTTAACCACCACACCTTTGAGATTCTTTGAACCAAGAACCGCCCCAGAACCACCCCGTCCTGTTTGATGGGCGTACTCACAACAACCCATTGCTGAAAGAACTAGATTCTCACCTGCGGGACCAATCACATAAACTGCCGAGTTCTTGGGTGTGCTTTCATGCAGAAGCCGTGTGGATTCCTGAGTTCCTTTACCCCAGAGGTTCTGAGCATCATTGAAGGTAACTTTGTCATCTTCGATTAGAATAGTAACGGGGCTATCCGATTTTCCAGTGACTGCTATAGCATCAAAGCCAGAGTTCTTTATCTCGCGACCTATGGGACCTCCACAGTGAGTATCCAAAAATAATCCAGTTAATGGAGATTTAGTGACAAGTGTCCATCTGCCAACCATCACAGCTGGCAGACCCTGGAGAGGTCCAGTCATGAAGAAGAGTACATTATCTGGACTGAGAGGATCAACTCCTGTGTCTAGCTCTCGATAGAGCAAGTAAGCACCAAGACCCTTCCCTCCAACAAAATTTTCATAGACTCCAGGAGATAATTCTTCAACTCTTGTCGTCTTAGTAGTCAAATCAACCCACAGTATTTTTCCAGTCCAGCCTTTGTACTTCACATGGGTGCACATCCTAACCAGCATTCAATATTATTTAGTCAATCTCAATCTTTGTGATGGATTCAAGATCGATATCTCTTAGATTCGAAAGAATGGCCATTAATACGTCATGGATAATTCTGGAAACAAACTCGTTCATGTGAATCTCGTTTCCCTTAACATAGAGCACATAATCTGATGTCATAAATCGAGTCACCAATAACTGATGTAGGTTGCTGGGTGTATTAAGTCTTGCAGGAGTAACCAATATGATAGGGTCTATAATTGGAATTGCATGCTGGCGCCGAGTCCGATATGCATTTATACCCCTCATCTTCGTTTCATGCGACTGATGGTGACAATCACCAAGTGAGGAATTCAGATATGGCCCAGTTGAGTTCATTATCGTCGGTAATTAGTGATTCAGACCAATCGGGTGAAAGAATAAGCGAATTAGCAGGTTTTGGTAGTATCTTTGGTATTATTGCAGCTGCCATTGGCCTTCTAATTGGGAAATCTCTAATCCCGATTCCTGCACTGGAATGGGAACAGACCTCGATTATACCCTTCGAATGGATGATTGAAGGAACCCCGTATTTTCCAATCGCTGTCGGTGCATTCATGGGAATGATGGCATTTAGTCTTCTATTCCAAGCAATAGGTTCAAAGGGTCTTGGAAGTTTTCTCGGAAGCGGATCTGTCAATGTTTTTCGGGTGGGATTCATAATTGCTATTGCAACAGCAGTCATTGTCCCAACTCAATATTATGCAGTTCTTAGTGCATCACTCATTCCAAATTTCTTACCGGTGATGTATTTCCTCGGAGCATTATTCGTTATAGCATGGCAAATTGGAGCCATCATTTACACTGATTCGAGTAAGACATGGATCGGTTTTCTTGCAGGCCTGCTGAATGCCTTATTCATTCCAGTGCTTGCACTTGGGCAAGCTATTAGTCCCCTGTTAATCTACGCTGCTTATGGCATACTTCTTGTTGGCCAGTTGATGAGTCTCAAATTCTGGTGGGCACCGTTTAGCACAATTCGTGAATTTGCGAGAAGCACAAGTAAAGCGAAGATTGCTTTTGGAGTAAGCGGCGTGTTGACATTTGTTCTTGGTCTTGCAGCAGTTTTCCTAGGACCAGTTGGTACAGAGGCGGGAATTACTGTCTGGAGACCCTGGAGCACATTGGTAAACGAATCAACTTATCAAACAAATCCAGCATTGGTTTTCGGATTTCTATCGTTCATGCTATTCTGGATAATGTTGGCACCGCGACTGGGTGCTCGAGAGCTTAAAGCCACAGCTATTGGTGAAGACATTGTAAAGGGCGGTAACAAATACTTCATGATGTTCCTACTTTTCTTTGGACTCATAGCTGCAGGACAGGCGGGAGCATTTATCGAAGGAGTAGGAGCTTGGAGCTTCTTCCTTGTGATGGCTCCAGCAGGTGTCATGTTCTTGATGGGTGCTTCGTATGCCGCAAAAACAGACATTGTCACGGGAATACCCTTGGTACTGACATCAGTGTTCCTGATGGTTCACCCATTCAACCTCCTTCCACTGATTATAGTTCCATGGCTGCTCGTCATCATTACACAGGGTTTATTGACGATTGAGTCATGGAAAAGAGGCTTGACTGGTTTCTCTCAGGCCGCGCTGACAGTTGTTGTCAGCCTCACAACATCAGTTGCTGTGGTCGTCTTCATGCTAGGAGGATTTGGTAGTGGACCACTTGCTCTGTGGCCCACAAATCGATGGTTCAATATTACAATGATACCGGGGATCCCAGCTGCTGTGCAGGGACCTGCCATCATTGTACTACCACTCTTGGCACTTCTCATACGAAATGTGTCACTCGCTGGATATTCCTATGGTAGAGGTTATACAACAGGTGGAGTTCTCATGGGTATAAGCGTCTTTTTTGCTATCCTGATTCCAGTTATCGCAGGTAACGAAAGCGTTTCACACGAAGCAAACACAGGAGCTGCTTTACTGCTTACACTCTACTCAATAAGTGTCATGTTAGTGATGTCACTGAACTTCAATCTCGCAAACGATGTTCAGGATAAAGGTCGTGGTTTTGAGGGTACACTCATCAAAGTGGCCACTATGGCAGGACTTGCTGCGGCTGCTGTAGTTATCATTCTAGTATTGATAGTCTTCGCAGGAATTCCATCACCAACCGAAATCGCCATAATGATATCCATCATGGTGACATTTGTTGTGAGTAGTGAGGTGCTATCCATAATGGGTTGGCTTCTAGCTGGTATTAGATTGGGAATGTTACGAGAAGGCTTCAAATTCACAAAACTAGAGTAATCAAAACTCTCAGAAGGAAGAGTGAAAGACATTGGCTCCCGATGTGAAGGGTGTTGTCACCCGTCCAGAAGGAGCTTCTGTCGCATTTCTTTTGGTTCATGGATTTTGCGCATCATCTGATGAACTTGCAACTCTAGGGAAGTATCTATCGGATGCGGGTTATGCATCATTTGCGGTCCAACTAGCTGGTCATGGAACCACGCCTGAAGACCTGAAGACAACTTCTTGGCTTGATTGGTTAGAATCAGTTCGGAGAGGACTTGAAGTAGTTCGTTCCTGGAATCCCAAATTCCTCTTTCTGGCTGGCATCTCTATGGGAGGGGCACTCTCATTATTGTTAGCATCAGAACAGAGTGATATTGATGGATTGGTGTTGATAGCCCCAGCGCTGAAGATTTCAGGATTCATCCCGAAATTGGTGCCGATACTGAAGTTTTTCATGAAGGATAGAGAAATCGATGTTGAAGCAGTGCAACATGTTTATGATGTGAAAAGGACCAAATACGATAAAGAGCCAGTTTCTGCTTATCATGAATTATTTAAGTTGCAGAAAGTGGTGAGGAAGAGCATGAGCGAGATCCTAGTTCCAACTATCATACTTCAAGGAACAGAGGATAAGACCATTGATCCTGTAAATGGTCAAATTGCATTTGACAATATATCATCTGAGAAGAAAGAGCTACATACGATAGAAGGAGCAGAACACGTGATCAGTTGTCACCCAACTCGGGCTGAGGCGTATCCACTTATCCTTGATTTTGTGCAGAAGACTACAAGTTAAGTATGGCTTCTAAGGACATCAACTGCTCTGTCAGGAAAATCAGTAATCAGACCATCAATATCAATGGCAAAAAGCTCCTTCATGGTTTGTGAGTCGTTCACTGTCCAAGGGAGCACCTTTAGCCCGGCAGTGTGTGCGTCGTGCACAAATTCAGGAGAAACTAATTGGTGTTGAGGATTGATGGCGTTTGCCTTGAAATCCAATGCATAGAGAACAAGCTCATCCTTTGGTTTATTGACCAATATGGCAGTTACAGCAATTTCACTTAGGTCCCGGACAGTAACAAGTGTGCCGTGAAAGAATGAAGATATTATGATATCTCTGAGCATCTCATAGCGCTCTACCATGTCAAGTACCGTCTTCTCCACTCCAATCACTTTTAGTTCGATATTGACCTGAAGCTTTCCAGAAGCAAATTTTAGAATATCTTCAAGAAGAGGTATGTGCTCGCCTTCACCTGCATCTAGATCTAACAATTCATTGTATGTGAAACTTTGAACGTCCCCTCTACCATTTGTAGTACGGTCTACGGTGGAATCATGGATACAAACCAAAGCACCATCGAGAGTTTCATGCACATCAAGTTCAATCATCTGAGCACCATATTCCAAAGCCCTCTGGTAGGATAGGAGAGTATTTTCGGGAGCATGACCAGATGCACCCCGGTGTGCGATAATGATTTGTTCAGTTATGGATACCACTCACCTGAGAACAGCAACAAAGTTGTAGGAATAATCAATCTGCATCATCAGGTCGGGCTAGACCGGACCCACCACATCGGGGGCAGGTATCAAACTCTTCACCACTCTTGATCTTGCCTGTACCTTCGCAGTAGTAGCAGTCATCGCTAGGAACATCAAGTGAACTTTCAGCTCCTCTTGCAAAAGCAGCTCCAACACCGACTATTACGACTGCAATAAATATCATGAAAAGAGAAATTATGTAGAGCCCCGGTATTGGAAGAATATAGAACAGAGCGCCAAGACATAGTGCTATACCAAATATTACGAGAATTGGACCAAACGTTTTTCTATCCATTTTTAATACCGTTCCTAGAGGACACGCGGATTGATTCACTAGCTGCTTTATAATTTGTGGCCGAGGTTCCAGTTCGTTTTTTAATATCGTGAAACAAATAGGTTGGAGAATGCGAGGATAGCAAATGAAAGAAGTTATCAAAATCCTAGTCCTTGCCATTATAGTTGGATTCATCGTATTCTTAGGAATTCATTTTGCCGTTAGTGGAGGAGAACTTCCATTACAGTTGTGCTCAAACGGTCATGGAACGTAGGTTTTTGTCTGGAGTAAATCACCCGAAATGATAATAGCGTGCAGTGAGGGTAGTAATAGACTGCGGGAGATAAGAAGATGTCAAGAACGGACCTCTTTGCAAAATATACACAGGTTTACGCAAAAGCACGAGCAAAAGAAATTGCACCAGATGGGACATTTGTGAGACAATTGGTTGATGTGCCGCGAAAATCATACGATGTGGGTGTATTCTTCAAAGGAAAGAGAAACAAGAGAATTGTACAGCTCTATTTGGGAAATCCCATTCCAACAGAAGTTTCCACACAAGAGGGATTCCTCGAAACTGAGGATTCAACCTATCTGAGTCGCACAATTCTTTCTAATTTTAAGACCGTTGACTTTCTTAGATTAGTGATATCTGCAGGAGATATCTTGACCAAGAAAGAACAGCGAGTTGAATTTCTGAAGACAGGTCAGCGCGTCCTCGATGTCATTCTTAGGAAGTCACGAAATATCTTGCATATGGGAGAACTTGCTCCATTCAGATTTGACACAAAGGTACGAACCCTAGAGGAGTTTCTAAATTTGGAACTCAAGATGGACGAGATCTCTGTTGAGGCAGCCTCCATACCATTCAATGTTGCAGCTCCCACGTACATCCTTCTTGCAGATGGTTCAATGATAGTCATTGGAGATGAACCTCGAGTTCCCCAAGCCGAGTTCTTTCTTGTTGGAGGAATCGGTTATAGATTTGATAGAACTGAAGGCGCTATTAGCGAGGAGAGACTATTTAGAACAACAGCCGATCTAACCCCACAGGGAATTGACGAAGCTTACATTGACGGTATGATACAGCGAGTGACTGAAGATTTCCAGAACAAACTACACTCTTTGATCTTCGCAGATGTCTGGAAGAAAGGCAAATCAGCGCCTGTGGGAGTTAACTTTGAAGGAGACCTCCTCGTTAAAGCTGAACCTAGTAGTGAGATCTGGACCGGAGTCTTCGAGGTCTATGTGAAATCACCTAAAGCATGATGAAGTCAAATGCATCAATTGCTAGGAACACAGCCCGATAAGCGTAGATTCTGAATGTGTATGTAGCTACTCCATGATTGGTTCCATCAATTGTTGACCGAAGGGTAGAAAGTGAGTCGCTCCCGAAAGCATTCAGGAAGGATGGAAGTGAGTCTAATGTGACTCGTTGAACTCCATTCCCAACTGCTAGCGCAATGTCGTTCACTAAAACAGCAAGGCTTTCGTAAACACTATCTGGTCTATCCAAAACATCAGTAGAGTTGCCCACTTCTCCGAGCCTTATACTCCAAGGAGAACCAAGCCCATCAATAGAACTTGAGTAGGAATGGACCAAATATTCACCAACATCACCATTCATCTCAGCGGAGAATCGAGAGCGGCTACATAACACAGATACGTATTCCCAATCTCGGAGCGAAGATGATGTGGCTCCACAAAGCCGCATCGCAATCGAGTCACCATCAAGCAAGTCATCGACAACAAAGGTTTCAACAAGTACACCAGATTGGATACCTGAAGCGACTGCCACCTCGTGAAGTATTGATGAAGCATTCGCTATGCGAGTTTTATCAACCGAGTAGATTGAGGTTCGCATCAGCCCACCAAAACCAACCAAGTCGAGGTTTCTTGTTCGAAGCATTAGTGCTTGCCATTCCGGTCCAGAAAGCGTCATGTCAAAGAGAACAAATTCTGGTCTATTGGTTATATTTGCTAATTCAACATTCACTAGTTGGCTGAGAGCATTTCTATGACTTTCATAGATTGCTTCTAGCAGTTCCGTTGTTGCTAGAGTCTGTGGATCTTCACCAGCAAGCGAAGCTCGATCTGCGGTCAATGTAATAGAGTAGAGTATCGCATATTCATTAAGCGCAAGTAACCATGATCGTAACCTCGACCACGATGAAGTGTCATTTTCGAGTACATGGAGATCCAAGTAGAACCCGTTTGTTAGAACATCAGATAGTAACTGGGGCGTAGGAGTTACATTCTGGTATGGATAATCGAAATTGGCTAATGGTACACTGAGTCGAATCTCAGGGATTTCGGTCACGGGTGTTGTTGCAATTGGATTTTGCCCCATGAGAACGATAGAGATAGGAAATGAGAGTCCAAGAAGATTAACGAAAAGAAAGTATGCAATCACCTTCTTCCCAGCATCTCTTAGTCTTCCTTTGGGTCGGACACGCCCCATAAAGAAGAGTGACACCACTGCAATGATATTGAAGACTAGGCAAATGGCGAATCCTCGAACAAGAAGTGAGAGCATGCTAAAGAAGACTGTACAAACAGTAAGGAACACGAAATTCCAAGCAGCCGTTCGTTCACGATAATAGGAACGAATCATAATTGGAAGGATGATCATCATTGGCAAAATGTAGAGTGCAAGTGGTAATGAGTCAACAAATCCGACACCACTCAATGTCATACCAAATGTGACAGAAATTAGGGCATAGAGTATCAAGATCATATTGACCGTTAATACAACCGTGATAAAACGGTGAAGAAGAATATCATACTTTGGAACTGAGGTCACTCGCCGTCGAACCTTTCTGCGAGCCTTAAGCAACTGACTCATTTGTACACCCTCTGGTTTCAAACTGGGACACAGATAAGGTTGATGGGCTCAACCTTTAAGATGATGTTGCATTGGCTTCGCAACGTGAGTGGTTATCAAGTATGTACGATGTCGTTGTGATTGGAGCAGGACCTGGTGGAGCTACAGTATCACGATCTATGGCGAAGCTAGGACTTGATGTCTGCATGATTGACAAGGATACATTCCCACGAGACAAACCATGTGGGGGAGGATTCTCCCGGACCATCATTGATGAGTTTGCATATCTGAAACCTAGGGCTCCCGATTTTATGAAGGGAGTAGCGAAGGTAGGAGTGATTCACTCTCCAAATAGGCAGGTAGTCCTTGAAGGCAAGGTCGATATGGCCGTCACACTCCGCGCTGATTTTGACAATGTCTTGTTTGAGGAGGCAGTTTCAGCGGGTTCATTGCCGCTAAATGGTAGAAGAGCAAAGAAGGTAATTATCCACGATGATTGTGTCACTATTGACCTTGCTGGAGGAAAATCAGTTCAAGGAAAAGTAGTCATTGGTGCAGATGGGGTTACTAGCATGGTAGCTCGGGAAACCCAGTTAAATAAGAGATGGCCAAGCTCAAGCATATCGGCTTGCAGAGTATGCGAAGTTCCAGCTTCAACACAGGATATCCTTGACCGCTATACTGATGACTTAAAGTACCACTTCTTCGCAAACCTTGGAGGTCAACCGGGGTACGGATGGATTTTCCCAAAGGAGGATACGATAAATGTTGGACTTGGTATTGTGGGAACTCATGCCCAGGGATTACCATCAAAGTTCGATGCCTTCGTGCGGTTTCTCAAGATGAAGGACTTGCTACCTCAAACCTCAGACCTATCGGGAGCGGAGGGGGCTCTAGTTCCAACTGCGGGTCCAATCAAACAGACAGTTGCTGATCGCTGTATCCTGCTGGGCGACTCTGCGGGTCATGTCAGTCCACTTACGGGAGGAGGCATCGCGTATGCGATGAAAGCCGCTCGCTTTGCTGCGCACGTCGTCGCAAGCGCATTAGAAAATAACTCTCTTGATGCGGTCACATTGAGCAAGTATCAACATCTCTGGCAGTCACATTTTGGTGATGAATTTCGAAATCAACTTCTTGCTCAGAAGATCTTCACTAGTCCGTTCACTGACCTTCTCTTTCATATAGGGAGTAAGGATGAGAAGATCCAAGAAATAGTATCTGAATCGATGGCAGAATCCTCTGATGGCGACTTGGATGTAAAACAACTTGCTTTGCGCACTCTAAAGGTCTGTCTTCGTGAAGCTCTAAGATTGTAATTTCGTTGTTGGAGCTTCATGAACAATAGAACAGAAACGAACCGGATGGCGTAAATCCCCTCCGGTCACTCTTTCTATCATCAGCTCTATTCCGTAGGATGCAGGATATCAGTTTGGAGATTCTCAATCAGGGAATGAACTTCTGGACGACCAAGTAGCTTCCTACGAGTCTCACTCATGTTATTTATCACACAAGCAACGCCTACTATCTGTGCTCCCAATTTCTCAACAACCTTTGATACTGCCAGGACGGATGTTCCTTGAATCAACCAGTCGTCAACAATTGCTACACGGTCACCAGCATCAATAGATTCAGAAACTATGGCAAGACGTTGATCAGCGAACTTGGTAGAGGGGAGGTATTCAATAGGTCGCTCATAATCCTCAGGCATGTAGGCAATCGAACGAGCAGGAACGATACCACATCCAAGGTAGTATGCAATAGCACTCCCGAGTGCCAAACCTCGTTGTTCAATTCCTATTACCTTGTTAGGGCGAACTTCTAGAAGAGGCTTTGCCAGGGCGACAACAGCCTCATGAAAGATATTGGGGTGTTCTAGAATCCTGCTTATGTCGCACACAGCTTTCCCTGGCTCGGGCCAATCTTTGATTACTTCAACGTATTCGGTAAAATCCACATCCACCATTGTTTCAACTCTATCGGAGATATCTACTAGTAAGATTTTATTCTTTCTGTATCACCAATTGTAATGAAGAATCATGGTCATGATGGTACCTGCACACGAAACAGTTAAGATACAACAACAAACAATTGTTGATGCTCAGCGAGGAGGCATCGAGCGGCAATGATAATCCCGGGTACAACCATATCACTCACTCTCAATCCGACATATGTTGAGGTTCGTGATAAAGGGATGGTGAAAAAGAAAATCCCTCTCAAAGAGAGATCCTTTGAAGATGTATCTCTAGAGCTGCAAAAGTATCTCCGCTATCTTGGAAAGAGGTTAGCTCCAGGAGTGCTCGAAGATATTCTGGACCGTATCGGTCTTCCCAAGGCAAGAAGAGTGTTGAAAGAAGAAGTTCTTGAAACACCTAGAGAGCCTGAACCATTACCTGTTCCTGTTGAACCAGATGTTGAAGAACCAGGTCCCGAAGATGAGCCTGAACAATCTGAGAAGAAGAAGAGAAGTTTCCTTAGAAGAAAACCTGAGCAAGCAGCGACCTTTGTGGAAAGTCCAGGAGTCAGTGCCGACGAGAAAGGTGAGATCACAGTAGAGGATTTCGATGATATCGCAGATGCCCTCCATGCTGTTGAAGCTTTGAGCGATTCGTTCATGACGGGTGCACCTAAAGAGAAACCAATAGAGAAACCAGTTGAGAAGAAGGTTGAGATAAGCATCAATCTTGCAGGAAGTGACGAGATTGTTGCCTCAGGAAGATCTTTCGCAAGAGTCGGTGATGTTGACACACCTGAAGAAGAAGTTCCAGAAGTATCTGAAGAGGTAGATTCTGAAATTACCGAATTTGTTGCGGAAACAGATGAAGTAGAGGAACAACCTGAAGAAGAGTCGGAACCTCAAGTGACGCCAGCCCATCAGATAAAACCCATAGTTGAATGCAAGGGTTTGTTATTGGGTGAGGATGGAGTCGGCAAAGAAAGTCTCAAGGCAAAGGTAAACATTGTACCAATCATATTAGAAGATGAGACTTTTTCGGACCACATCTTCGGTCGGATTATTGAAGGTGCCAATCACCGTATTGATATGAGAGTATGGTCATTTGACCTTGCGGTCAGGGCAAAGGTACAGAGGAAGGAATTCTACAAGGATTCACAAGTATTGATCATAGTATACTCCGCATCAGATAGATGGAGTTTCGAGAGTATAGATTTCTGGCTTAGAGAGGCAACTTTGTCAACTGAACAGATGCCACCTATTGTGATTGTATCCAACAAGATTGACCTTCGAACTGAAACTGGTGAGGATTCCGGCGATGAGCCAGTTGGTTACAATGAGGGTTTCAAGTTTGCCGAAGAACTAGCGCAACGATTTGGGAAAGACAACGTTCTTCACCCGGTTGCATTCATTGAAACATCTTGTGTCACAGAGGAACGTGTCGAAGAAGTCTTTACGACTGCGGCTCAGTTATTCGAAAATTCCTTGTAACATGAGTTTACTTTAGTGGACTAATAGGAACTTATATCTTAGAGAATTCTTACAGTGGTCAACCTATATACAAATTGATTGAACCTGTAAACCTGGATGACCTGAACTCAGAACGTGGTGGTTACATCGGTAGATTTCTGTGAAAGCTGTGGAAAAGAATTAGACCCAATCAAACCAGCTACGACGCTGGAAGACAACTTTACAAATGACACAAGAAAAAACCTCTGTATTTGTTCTGATTGCTTCAAGAAGAGGTTCAAGATCACATCTAAGAAAAGAAGCGGCTATGGTGGAACAATCTATGAGCTTGAGGAGAGGTCCTCGCCACGCTTCGGCACTGGAAGCACATCCTACAGTTGCCTGAAATGTACCTGGGTTGCGTGGAATGACGTTGGCTTAGAAGTTCATATGAGAGGAAAGCACGCTGACTGATACTACGGATTAACTGCAAATTGTTTGCTTTCTCTGACAATCTCATGACCTGTGATTTTCAGTCCCCCAACTCTCCGGGCAGCACTCTCTAACATACCCATTCTATATGTGGCTGTGCGAGGACCAATTGCATGTAGCCAATCAAGACTTGCCATGTCAAGTTTTTCATGAACTGCAAAGTAGACTCTCAAATCTGCTCCGATTGCGCGAGACCTTTCGAACATTGCTGTTGTCAGACCAAGGCTCGGTGCTGCGAATCCAAGCAATACCCAGATGAAGATTAGCGGGTCTACACTGAAGTACTCGTAGAAGAATACAAATCCAGTGAAGATTGGTTGTACGAGGGCAAGAATGACTAGAATCAATGAAAGGTGTTGAGTGAAGTCATCACTACCAAGACCTGCAATTCCAATCACATCTTGATCAGGTGGAAAGAGATAGACCAGGACTCCTCCAGATGCAATTCCAACTACAATCGACGAGAAAGCAATGAAAAGAGCATAGTCTACAGCATGTTGAGTCCACACTACGTTGAAGCTGATTAATGATTGGACAATTAATGAGAAGACCATAACGACAGCGCCTACGGTGAATCCTTGCCAACTGAAGAATTCGTACTTACGCGCCATTATCTCGTCAGACAATGTCAATCGCTCCTCTAACTATTCTATGAGTAGATATGTCATGAGTAGTCTTAAAGCTATTCATGCTATACTAAGTTTGGGCATCAGTTACGTTAATTACTAGTTATATGTGCGCAGCTCATGTTTAGTTAGCTGATAGTAGTACAATTCTTCGTACTTCGAAGGAGTAACTTATTAGCCTTCACACTCAGCTCATCTATAGCGCGAGAAAAGCTTTGGAGTGGGTAGCGTTGAACAACGACGTAATTGTTGATCTCAATGAAGTGTCCCGAGTTTACAACATGGGTGAGATACAAGTTCATGCGTTGAGAGGAGTGTCACTTCAGATTAAGAAAGGTAGTGCCATTGGTATCATGGGTCCTTCGGGATCCGGAAAAACTACACTTTTGAATCTGATGGGTGCACTCGATCGACCGACACATGGAAGTGTAGTGCTTGATGGTGTTGATATCACCAATATGGGTGAGGGCGAGCTCACGAAAGTTCGCCGGAACAAGATCAGTTACGTGTTTCAATTTTTCAATCTACTACCTGTTCTTACTGCCTATGAGAACGTGGAACTCCCACTGCTCATTGGTGGCATAGAGGAAGACGCCAGAAAAGAACGTGTTGACCATCTATTATCACTTGTAGGTTTGACAGAGAGAGCTGAGCACCGACCGGACGAGCTTTCAGGAGGAGAACAGCAACGCATCGCAATCGCGAGAGCACTAGCTAAACCTCCAGGCACGTCGAGCTCTGTCATAGTCTTGGCGGACGAGCCCACCGGGGACTTGGACTATAACACTGGAAAAGAGATCCTGGATATTCTAGTGTCCTTGACCAAAGGTGAGGGAGGTACGTTGATCACTGTGACTCATGATCCAGAGGTTGGAGAGAAGATGGATCATATTTACAGGATGCGCGATGGACTGATAGAGAATCCATGATGGAGGCATAAGAATATGGCCGCTGTACCCACTGGTTACGAGGCATTTCACAGTGTAAGACGTAAAGGAGTCACACTACTTTGTTTTCTTCTTGCTTCAGCAATGGCAATGGGAATCACCGTTTACGTTGATTCTTTCTCAATCCACCAGTGGGACAATAATATGGAAGTAGTTCCCCATATCCCATTATATGCTGAGGGTCAAGGTATAGAAAATCATGTTGGTGAAATCAGGGACGTAGATGGTGTAACTGAAGCTGCGGCCCTTCGAAGGAGCTATGGGGTTCTGGAATTTTGGGTCAATGAAACCTGGGGATGGTATATAGAAGGAATCGATGGAAATATCATTGCACCGTCTCAAGAGTTTAATGAGACATTCCCAGGATACATTATTCTTGTTGCAGGTGAAGTCCCTAGCACGAATACATCACAAATTGCCATAATCGATTATCTTGCGGAATACTATGATATCAACATTGGAGATGTTCTTAATTTTTCAATGTATTGGGGCGAATCTCTACAGGAAGTAGAAGTTATCGGGATTTACCACCAAGGCGGAGAAGAAACTTACAGTCAGTACATATGGGATTTGGAAAGCATAGCAATTGTGGTTCCGGATGCTATAGAATCTATCGAATACAGGATCTACATCAACATAGATAGAACTAGGATATCACCATTCGATGCAGGAGGTTCACTTGCATTTGTCACGGGGATAAGCCAAGCAATCTTGGAAGTTGATCCCTTCTATGACCCCCTGAATCCATGGCAGTCTAGTTACTGGGTATCAAATAGTATTGCAGATGCTATCTACCAATACATGTATTGGATTCAGGCTGCAAGAATGACTCAGCTATTCAGATCTTCAGGCATCATTGTTCTTATAGTGCTTGTCACATTCCTAGCAATTCGGCATAATGTGAATGAAAGAAGATACGAATCAACAATGTTGTTCTCAAGGGGAGCATCTAAGGGAGACTTGGATAAGATTGTAAACAGAGAAATTATAGTCCTTTCAATTCTCTCAACTATACTAGGAATCCTTGTTGGGATTGGAGTGAGTAGGGTGGCAATATCAGCCACTGGATTCTTCTATTTCGATTTCGCGTTAATATTTTCTGAACCACTCCTTATCTCTCTTGAGTCACTGATAATGTCAGTGGTAGTAGGAATTGCCTTGCCCCTACTGACTCTAGGAGGATATCGCATAATCTACTCAACAAAACGATCAGTTGATGAGAAAACAGGCAAGATTGCTAAGATAGTGAGAGGGTTCAATTTCATTAGATGGGATCTAATTGTTGTCCTTATTGCCGGTTTACTTCTAATGGCTCTGATAACCGGAGGGTTTGCAGTTACTAGTAATCCAATCCTTGGTCTTATCTTACCGATTCTTCCATTCCCCCTGTTCCTTGGAGTAGCAAGTCTTTCCATCAAGATGCTCAGGCGAGGATCAAACGCTATTTCAAAATATATGGCAAGAGTGGTAGGGCAACTCTCTGCATCCATAGGAATTCGTAGGATTGGAAAAGGAGCATCATCAGGAGGGGCAGCAGCCATGGTGCTTGTTCTAGCAATCTGTCTTTCATGGAACAGCGCGATTGTCGATGCATCTTTACCGGTGACCAATGAATACCAAGCCAGATTGAGTGTTGGCGCAGATCTAACATTTGCACTTGATGAATCAGAATTCCTTCAATGGGATGCTTTCATCACTAATGTTACAGCTCATGACCAAGTCGTGTCTGGGACAGTAGTATCAGAGATTGATTTGTACCTGACCAGCAACTATGAAGGACGTAACACTTTCCTTGCGGTGAATCCCGGAGAATATGCAAATATTGGCTATCACTACATGGGAAACCGATTGAACAATTCAGAAATGGCGGATATGTTAGAGTCCCTTGAGTCGGTCCCAGACGGTGCTATAGTATCATCAGACATCGCCAATGATTACAGCCTTGAGGTTGGGGATATCCTTCGTGCAACACAGCTTGACGAAGATGCGATACCTATTTCGTTCAGAATCCTCGGAATTGTCACATCAATCCCTGAGATGCCTGAGAGGGATGTTTGGTATTATTATGAAGGCATGTATCCACCACCAATGGCACCCTATCCATATTATGGATTCTCTCAAGTCGTGGGGCAACAAAGAGTCTTAGTTAATCGTGATTTTCTTAGTACTCATATCAATATCGTGAATGAAACCTATTCCTTCCTTTGCGTTCAAACCGTTGAAGGGACAAATGGTAGCTTGATAGCAACTGAACTCATAGAACAAGGGGGTATGCAGGTACTCTATGATGAGTTATGGGATTCAGTCAGCACACGGACTGCTGAATACTTGGGACAAACAGCTTACCATATGGACAGATCTGTGGACACAATGTTGACGGTCCTGACTACTGGCACTATATTAGGAGCCTTTGCAGTATATGCCTTGGAGGGTGTGCGGGCTCGAAGAAGGGAAATAGCTTTGCTCCGTTCAAATGGAGCGGGCCGTGGAATAATCGTAAAAGCGCAAGGAGCCGAAATGCTTGTACTAATGTTATTCAGTCTTGTAGTACTTCTTGTTTTCGCTCCATTGTACCTGACCACGACGATAAGCACATCTGGAAGTGGAATGGCCTCCTGGTCCGCTATATATCCTGTATCGATATTTCCAGTGTTCCCATGGATAACCATTGTGACAGTACTGGCATTCTTCGTAGTTTCAGTTGTAATCTTCATTGCAATTGTGGCTGTGTTAGGATCTCGAATCAATCTTGCTGCAACACTGAATGCATCATGGGCAGAAGCTGCACCATATGGAGGTGACATGTAGATGTTCCTATTTGCACGTCTATCAGCAAGAGCTCCAGAGGTGCTAACAACACTGCTGATATTCTCATTGTCAAGTGGAGTGCTTGGAGGCATTTTGTTCTACATGGATTCAACTGCTCCAACTGTTCTGAATGATATGACTGCTGATGTTTCAATTGACATGGAGGTTTCACTCAGCTATCAGTTCTATAATCAGAATTTCACAAATCCCGATTCAACTACAGTGGATGAAATTAGAGATATAGTAGAATCACGCGACTATGTAGTTACTACGGAACCTCTCACGTTTGTAAACCTGTATGACTGGAATGTTGATGACTACAGATATAGTAGAAGGGGTTTTCTAGGGATAGATAGTACAGTCTTCGAAAGTTTTACAGATGCCATCGAGCTTGATAGTGGTAGTCTATCATATGATGATGATTCTTGTCTAGTGGAGAAGAGTCTATTTTTGGATGAAGGTCTAGAAATTGGTGGCAACTATACAATTTCAATTTTGTTTGAAGATTGGTCCGATGGAAATTATACTGAAATACTCATTGAAAAATCATACATAGTTACAGGTACTTTCATTTCAAACATATACATGTTCGAACCTTATTGGAATACACCTGAAGTGACCTATCTTCAGCTAATCACAACGGCTGAAACTCTAGAAACATTGTTTGATGTATTGCCGCATGACGATTGGTTTGGTATTCAGAATCGCATCTGGGTCAAGTTTGACAGAGAGGGGATTGTTCAGAATACTGCTGAAATGATGATTGAAACTCTAAACAATGTCAAGAAGCAAATCGAACAGGAAACACTACCCTACGGTATCATTAGTTACGATTCCTTCAGACTCAGGGATGCAGTAAATGAATTTGCAATCTGGTCAATGAGTGTTAGAGGGATAGCTATTGCTTTCTCAATCCCCTCAATAATAATGGGAGTCATGTTAATCCAATACAACTCCAAACTCCTGTCTGATGAACAACGCAGAGATGTTGGCACCATCAAGACCAGAGGTTCATCAGGAATGCAGGCATTCTCATGGGTACTAAGTAGTGCAGTCACTACAGGAATAATTGGGAGCTTTGGCGCTGTTTTCACAGGCATTTTGGCGGCGGTCCTTTCTGGTTCTGTACGGGAGCTACTTGTGTTTAATCTAGATCAACTCACAGGCTTTACAATGCTTCTACAACCAATAGCTATAACCATTGTCTTCTTATTCTCATTCATAGTCGGTCTAATTGTGGCTTTACCGTCAGCGGTGAAAGCTCTGCTTATGACGCCAACCGAAGCTCATAGTGTTCTGGAAGGGGAGATTCTCACACAATCAGAAGAGATGGGTAGCCCAGCAATTGACATGCTAGTTGTGGGTATCAGTGGTTATCTCCTACTAATGATGATGGTATTGTACTCAATGGCTGGTCTTTCAGCAACGGCATCGACATTCTTCGCTGCAACTATCATCCCGATGATGGGCCTCTTTCTGTTTTTCTCCACACGTATGTTATCTAGGAGCACAGCAGCCATAAAATCGAAGATTCTTTCGAGGTTTCAGAGACCGTCCCTAGTTGTAGGTACACGACTCATCTCAAGGACAACAAAGATGTTCAAGAAATCTGAAGCAATTGGAACTATGTTTATCGCGATGGTGTTTATCGCTGGTTGTTTTGCATCACTCTCCGCAACAACGGGAAATTCACACATGAAGCATGTGTTTAACTTTGAAACTGGAGCAGACATTGCTGTTGAGGTTGATCCAACATTCAGCAATGTTACCACTGACCTGATTCAAAACATCACTTCAGTGGATGGAGTCGTACAAGCAAGTCCAATGCTTCGTCATACGGGGTATGTTCAGTACTGGGACGCCTATGCCTATGGTGGAGGAGATAACGTTAATCGTTCAATCTCTGTGTTTGGAATCCAGCCGGACACGTGGATAGAAAGTGCATTCTGGCTTGACTACTTCACAGCATATGATTCACCGCAGGTATCTATCGCAAAACTGAATGAGTCACTTGAAGAGGGTATCAATATCATTACAACATTCAAACCAATCAGCCACTTCACAATTGACCAGATCACAAGGATTCCCAGACCGGAATACTCGCCATTCCTTGAATTGCAGGTCTTTAATCCTGATTGGCAAAATTCCACGGACTGTACAATTATCGATATCATGAAAGACAGCTTAGACGGATATCAAACCTACTTCCCAGGCGAGTCAGACATGTCCGAATTTCTTATCATGGACATTAATCTTCTACACAACTGGATCAACAGCACACAGGTCACAAAGTTTTATGTTGACCTTGAACCAGGTGCCAACTATACTCAGGTTATGAATGACATATACAGTATTGCGCCGTTCAGTTTCAGTTCGGTTGAAGCCGCACAAGAATCGATTGACGAAGTTCTAGATTCACGTGCGACTCAGTCTATCTTTGGAGCATACACGCTCAATGTCATTTTTTCACTCATCTATCTCACATTCGGTGTATTCATCGTTACCGCGGTGAGAGTTAGAAGCCTAAGAAAACAATTCTCGGTCCTACGAGCACTTGGAGCAGAATCAAAATCAATGGTAGTGGCATCACTTGTGGATTCATCTACAGGATTGCTACTTGCTGCACTCATTGGCGGAGGTATTGGCACACTACTTGCATTCCTACTGAAAGATATCCCAATGCTATATATGGGGATTGCAACCACTCAGCTTTGGGTACGACTCCCGGTCAATCTAGTGGTTCCTTGGCCATTACTGATTGGAATAATAGGCACTGCTGTGATAGTATCGCTAATGGCAACATACGTCGTTGTATCTCGAGCTCTGAAACTCAACATCGCAGAAGAAATTCAATACACAGGGTGAACATCATGTCAGAAAATCTAGACGACATCGCTGAAGAATATAAAGTCGTAGTCCGAGACCTAATGAAAGTATACAAGCGTGGCCAAAAAGAGGTCATTGCACTCAGAGGTATAGACTTCGAGGTTCGTGAAGGTGAGTTTCTTTCAATCGTTGGACCAAGCGGGTCAGGAAAGTCAACATTGCTCAAAATGCTCGGCGCTTTGGACAGACCCACAGCAGGAGTAATCCTGTATGATGGACACAGTGTTTCGTTACTGGATGACAGAAGGTCAATGCTCTATAGACGACAGAAGGTTGGATTCATCTGGCAGGTCGGTAATCTAGTCCCTGGTCTAACTGCTTTCAAGAATGTCACCCTACCAATGAAATTGGCAGGTGCTCCAACAAAGCTTGCGAACGAGAGAGCGCACATGCTACTTGAAACAATGGGTCTTGGTCCAAGAGCGAATCACAAACCAAATCAAATGTCAGGTGGAGAAAATCAGAGGTGTGCAATCTGTGTAGCCCTCGCGAACAATCCTGAACTCCTTCTTGGAGACGAGATTACCGGTGAGCTTGACAGTGAAACCGCTGTGATGGTGATGGAGGCTTTGAAAAAGACTAACGAGGAATTTGGAACGACCATCATCAATGTCACCCACAATCCAAGGGTTGCAGAATATGCAGACAGAGTCCTGAGAATCAGAGACGGTCTAATCGAGGGGCAGAAACACACTCTCTATGGTGATATCTCAGAGATCGATGCAAAGGGTCGAATGGTTATTCCTGAGACCATCAGACGCCTTGCAGGGATTGGAAAGCGTGTGGTGCTCAGAGCAACCCCGGAGGGCCTCTTAATTAGTCCTCTGGACACGGGAGAAGAGAACAACAACAATAATCAATCTGCTCAATAATTCCAAAAATATGGACTGGACAATGTCTTTATTGTAGTGAGCTTGACAGTGGTAGCTATGAGCTTCGTCGACATGCCTTGGTCGTATTATGCAACCCTGGCATCTTTTGGAATATTCTTCGGTAGTCTGAACATCTACATTCTCACGCTGTGGCTAGCACATCCCATGGCAAGCCCACTCTGGTTGATTGGTGTTGTTATAGGTATGTTATGCCTAGTGTATTCCGTACGTATGGTAAGAGTCCACCAAGCTGAGATTGTGGAGAAGAAACGTAAAGAGACCTTTGAAGAAACCAGTAACGATTAAGCCCTGACATGTTAGGAAATACTTTTCTAATCGTTTTCTTATGGAGAATCTCATGAGAAAACGCGCCATCCTGCTCATAGTCATCCTCATTGTAGGACTTGTAGGATTCTTTGTAATTCAGGGGGGACTCTTTGATCGAGTGTTATTCGATACAGAAGGACGCTATGACCCGAGCGAACTCAATGATATGGGTGTTATCTACGTGAATAGATCGGACATCATAGAATTCAACGAAGGTTATAGTGAATCCGATAACTGCCCATGGGGTGCCATCCATAATGGTATTGATTATCTCTTCTTCAATAACTCTGATGTTATAGCAGTAGCGCCAGGAATTGTTAAAAAAATTGATTTGACCGATTGGGGTCCGGGAGGTGCCCATCGATATGTAATCGGTGTTGAAATCAGATTCAATGCTTCTGTGACTTTGAATTATGGTTTCGAGCCATGGACAAATTCAACACTGGAGCAGGCTCAACAAGTAGCAATGTTCAATTTTGAGGTTGGAACATGGATTGCCAAAGGCGATATAATAGCTAAGTTCCTTAAGGCTGGTGAATGGTCTCACATCCACTTCGGTGTGTACCAGGGGAATAGTGCACGAGACCCCACACTCTACATGTCCACGTCTAGTTACAATGAGCTTTTAGGAATGATACACGATTTTCGTCCAACATGGGAGATCAGCTATCCCTAAATTTGGATAGCGTGATACCATCTACTAAGGATAGATCCGACTGACGGTTCGGGGGAATGGAATACTATCTCGAATATGCTCAAGGTCCAGCATCCAAGTCATCAACCGGTCAACTCCGACCCCAAAACCTGAGTGCGGCACACTACCATATTTTCGGAGATCTAGGTACCACTCATACTTCTTCGGGTCGTCCCCGATTCTATCGAGGTTGTCAATGATTAGCTGATAGTCAGTTTCCCGCTCACTCGCACCAATCATCTCACCAAAACCAAGAGGAGCTAAGAGATCGCTGTTCTTGTATGTGCGAGGGTCATCCTCGTTGTGTTTCATGTAGAAGGATTTGATCTCCTTCGGATAATACTCGACAAAGAGGAACTTGTCGCGGTCATCTGTGAGAATGTGTTCAGCCTCAGTTCGAAGATCTTGTCCCCATTCTATCTTTAATCCAGCTTTTTGACAGATGTCAATTGCTTCGTCATAGGTCATCCTGTCAAAGGGAGCCTTGACGCCGTAGAGACGCTCAGGATCAACATCCAGCTCTTTAAGCTCACGTGGTCTGTTGTCAGCCACAGCATGACTCATGTAGCTGATGAGACCCTCTTGTCTCTTCAGGTTACACTCGTGGTCACACCAAGCCTCTTCCACTTCCAAGTGCCAGAACTCTGTCAAGTGTTTTCGCGTCCTTGACTTCTCTGCACGGAATGAGGGAGCTAAGATGAACACTTTCTCCATCGCAAATAACTGAGGTTCTAGATGCATCTGACTTGTCTGGGTCAGATAGACCTTCTTTCCAAAGTATTCAACCTCAAAGAGTTCTGCTCCCTCCTCACCCATTGTTGAAACAAACATTGGCGAGGTGGTCTCATAGAACCCTTCATTGCGAAGGTATTCCCTTGCTGACCTGAACACCTCATCTCGAATCTTTAGTACATTTGTGAGCTTGCGAGACCTCATCCATAGGTGACGATTATCATTCAAGAATTCAGTGCTCTGATGTTCGGTGATTGGGAACTCCTCTGAGAAGTGCAAGACTTCAAACTTCTCGACTTGAACTTCGTATCCTCCCTCAGCACGAGAATCAGCATTTACTACACCGACCATTGTCACTAAGGATTCTACTAGCATCTTCTCTGCATCAGCGTATTCTTCTTCGCTGACGACAGTCTTCTTGATTACCGTCTGTACGACACCCGAAGGGTCACGTAGGAGTGCGAACACCATTTTCTTCTGCTTCCGGACCCGATGGACCCAGCCGCGCAGGTGCACTTTTTTGCCTTCGTGTTTTCCTTCAAGCACGTCACCGACGTGAATATAGCTCACTGTTATCACCATAATTACTGCTTGCACTGCCAAGTAAGGCTGTGACTCTTCTGACCTCTCTTGTGAGGGATAAAAGGCTGACGGCCTTCGCGGACCGTCATGCAAACTAACGATATCTCACAAACCAGATTATACCAATGATAGCAACCACTCCTGCAGCGAGGAGAACTGCTGATGTCAAGTATACAGAGGCTGTTGAGGTTGAAACGTATACCATCACAATGGACTCAGCCATATTACCGCCTAGGTCATATACTCTCAAAGTCACGTTGTGAGGACCTTGTTGTAATCCTGAGAAATCAAATTCAATACTGGTAGTTGTCCAATCCGCGGTGAATACAACCTCGTTATCAATTAGGATTTCATAATAATCCATGAAATCATCTGAGGCGGTCCAGTTGAATAGTTGATGAGTGTCTCCCTGCGCGTAGTAAATATCCGCCGGAGTGTAAGTAATCACTGGATCAACATCATCACCAAGTACAGTCACCAAAACACTGTGCATAGCTGAGTTTCCGCTTGTGTCATTCACATATAGGGTAAAATTATGGACTCCAACCTCAAGACCATCAACACTAATTTCAATAACTGGTTCATCAGGATCAATTGTGCCATTGGCATAGAGTTCGTCGTTCTGATGAACTTCATACATGCTTGGATAATCATCTGTTACATTCCAAGAGAGTGAATTTCCGGTCTCAGAGAAGATAAATTCTATCGGGTCTGGACCCTCAATGACGGGAGTCACATTCTCATAGAATCTGATTGTGAGAGTATCTTCTGCAAAGTTGGAATTCAGGTCAATAGCGACTAATTTGATCTCATAATGACCGATGATGAAAGCAGGGAAAGAAGCGCTCACATTGTAAGCATAATCAAAGGTTGTATTTACCCAAGAGGTTGTTACATTAAGCACACCATCTACCCACACCTCAATAGAGCTGGGATATTCGTCTTCGACTGTCCAAGTGAGGGTTACGTTTGCTGTGTCAATCAAGACTTCAATATCAGCAGGACCTGTGATGACGGGGTCTCTAACATCGGATTCGCTTGCAGTTAGATTATAGAAATAATCACCCAAACCAACTGGCTGTCCCAGGTACATCACAGTCCAGTTGATGTATTCAATAGGAAGGTCAACAAAGATTACTGTGCCATTAGCAGGAGTGACCTGTGAGTCATAAACTGTGCCATTCTTGAAAGTGACTTCAACATCTGCACCCAAAATTGGAATTAGGCTGGTCTCAAAGTAGGTGAAGATCTCTAAGTCCAGATAATCAGGGTCTCCTGTTATAGGACCAATACTCTGATGTACGAGTAGTTGTACACCATTAGACTCAACGGCGCCAGTTCCTAGAAGATATCCATCATAGGTCAGGTCATAAAGTACAGAAACTCTCCAAGTATAGTTATCCTGTGGGAGATCAGCAAAGTTAGCTGTTCCATCTGTGACCTCAACCTGTGCCCAAATCGAGCTGTCAACAGTACGATGAATAGAAAAGTTGAGGTTCTGAGCTGGATTACCCTCGATATCAGTAATTGTAGCATTTAGATCGTCATCGTCGTTGTCCCCATCGATATTCCCAAACAGGATATGGATATTAGCTTCAGGACCATCTGACACAATCTGACCGGTCTCATCATTGGTGAGTGTATCGAAATCATGAGAAACGTTCCACTGATAGGTGCCCTGGGGTAAATTGAAGAACCAGGCATAACCATTTCCATCAGTCTGAGTTTCCTCTTCAAAAAAAGTAGGTGTGGTGTTGTAGAGCCGCACCCAAGCATTGTTCAAAGGAATTGAACCATTCCTAACTCGGAACTCAAAGTCATCATCATTGAAAGCCAGTAGGTTGTTGTATTCTCTAATGTCCACAACGTAATCGGTAGCAGCTGGTTCATATGATGTTCCTAAGGGTGCATCTGAAACAAGGGTCTCATTCAATGCTAGCGGAGTAGCTATACTCGCGATGAAAAGAACCAGGAAGAGAAATGCAAACGCTCTGTGTGTCTTGCTCATCCAACGTCACTCTCGATACTACTAGAGACGGACTATCCTTCAGCCATCTCGACTCTTGGCGGCGTCGAACCTTCGGGCCGCATAAAAGGCTTTTCATAGTTAAACCTCAGAACTATAGCATTAGAACAATCCTTATGACTGAGATTGAGCGAGAAAAGAATCATGACAGAAATCGAGTGGGATGATAGTCTATCTGTGGGCGTCGATTTGATTGATGAGCAACACAAGATGTTAATTCAACGTATCAAAGATTTGTCTGAAGCAGTCGGATCAAGTAGAGGTCGTGGGCAAATCGGAAAGACTCTTGGTTTCATGATAGACTATACCGAGTTTCATTTCTCAACAGAAGAGAAACATATGACGAAGCTAGGTTATCCGGACTTCGATATTCACAAACAACAGCATGAGGAATTCAAATCCACATTGAGTCACATGGTGGAGGAATTTGAGGAAGATGGCGCCACAGCAGGACTCGGTGAAGGAGTCAACACCTTCCTGATCAATTGGTTAGTCACACATATCAAGTCAATCGATTCAAAATTCGGTAAGTTCCTTCAGGAGATAGGGTTTAAGGGATAGACTAAACAAATCCATCCCTGCAGTTTTTCGTACAATCATGTTTTGCTCTATCTCAACTTGAGAATAGAAGCTATATTGGCTCCTGAATCAATAACCGGCTCAATCATTCCTGTTGTTGAAGTTAAGAGAGTTGTAACACCAGGACCATGACCAGATATGACACAATCGCTATGCACAACAATACCAACAGAAACTGCATCCTTCTTGTAGATTCTGCCATATGAATGGTCAGCATCAAGAATTGCCACTAGGTCACCAAATCTAAGATTGTCCAAACCGAACTCCTTGTTCGTCGTTTCATCGAAGAGTTGTATATCATAGTCGCCTGAAACAACATGGTCTGCCCCAAGTCCCGAACCCATGACTCTGGCAGGAACTTTGTGGGTCACGGGAATACCTAGTTTACCTTCTTTCTCACTGAAATCAATCTTGTTTAGAAAACCTGGATCAATATTCATGACCTTGATCTCTGGATAATCCAAGAGTTCCAATCCTTGTCCATAAGCCTTGACCATCATCTTATCACCGATGACAAGTTTCTCCATGACGTCTTCAGAGAAATCAACCATGACATGTTCTATTCCACCATGTTTACCAACAACCGTTCCCTTCTCTCCCTTCGCATCGCTATCCCCTACAACTTTCACTTCATTCCCGATACAAGAAAGAATATTCAATGACGTGTTCGCCATTTGTTTGAAACGGGCGTCATTCTCTTTGTTCTCAATACTCACGCCGGGCTCTACATGATCAGCTTTCCATCCGGTAGCAAGATCTCCGACGCGGAGATTGTATGTTATCCCACCAACGCCCGGAAGCGTAACAGCTCTACCATCTGACGTTATTCGGTATGCAGATCTGGTCACTGGACTTGCAACTTCACCCATTACAGAGATTTTCACGATTTTATCTTCGTTAGTCTTGACTTGCATGATTTATCAACCGATGAGGGAAGGTCGCTTCTAACTCATAAGAGTGACGTTTCCATCAATTCTATAGATGTTGTTCTAACCAACCAAACAAATCAGTTAAGACTTCTTCACCACCTTCTTCCTGGAAGGGCTCATGATAGAGACCTGGATAGAGCTTCCATGTCTTGTCCTCGGAAACTATGTTGTCAAAGAACTCCTTGTTTCGTTCAGGATCTAGAATCATATCCTCTCCCGATTGTTGGACAAGAACTGGTAGTGTTATCTTACTAGCAAAATTGAACCCTTCTTCACTCGCCTTGAACCCTTCGATGCCATATCGTGGAGTGGCTTTATCGAATCTAAGTGGGTCCTCACGATTACTCTTGACGACCTCAGGATTCCGTGAAATCAAATCATAATCAAGACCATTGCTGAAATACATCTTAGCGTTAAGTTTAGAGAGAAACTTTGCTATCGCTCTTGTTGCTCCACTCATCTTCAGTCTCTCAGACACTGCTGGACAAGGAATCATAATCCCATCAGATTCACCAGGGTGATTAGCAATATACCTAATCACATGAAGTGCACCAAGAGAGTGACCGAACAAGAATAGCTTGGTGTCATGGTGCATCAACTTGAGATAAGCAACCAGTGACTCCATGTCATCGATGTATTCATCAAAACTCTCTACGTGGCCTTTTCTTCCGGGATATGTGCCAAAAGCACGCATATCAGGAGCATAGAATGTGTATCCCTGTGAAGTGAATTGTTCGGCTATGAAAGACAACAGGCCGCTGTGAGACCCCAGTCCGTGAATACCAAGAACAACAGCCTTGGGCTCACCTTCAGGCTTCCAGATTCTCAAGAGCATGGTCGTACCATCAAACCCTTGATATTGACTCTCCTCGCTCATCGCTAAAACCTCTCATTTATCCCCACAAATCTCCCTATGTGTCTTCCGAAGTTGCTCAACTAAGTTCATCAATGAAGGAGAACTGTTTTCGAGGGTAGTCTAGAATCGTTTCGAAGTTCTTCAGAAAGTCATACCCGATTATCCCATACTCAATGAGATTTCCTTTGGGCGAAACCTTACTGAGGTCTAAAACAACTACTTGAGAATTGGTGATTTGAGCAGATCCTACTGAAAGCGTTTCCAGTCCAGCAAGTTTCAATTCGACATCACCACCAACACCTCGGGCGATTCCATGCACAGCCTTAGCTTCAATTCCTAACAGCTCTGCAAGGTTAGGTGTCATGACAGTGTTTCCTGCTCCTGTATCAACCACGAAATTATAGGGTCCTTGACCATTGATAAGAACAGGCACCCCGACCAAATGCGAGTCATTGACGTACTCGAAGGGACTCCAGTCAGCGTCATTATCAGTGGTTCCTGAATCAGTTCTAGAGAGTTTGAATCGTTGCCTATTGTAGCTGAGGGACATCGTGCAATGTTTCAATGTTGTGTAACCTAGCACTCCTTGACGACCATCAAGTTCCCGCAGAATGGCATTAACATCAAGGACATAGACTTCATCCTTCTCAAACTCGAGTGATCCAACTCCTATTGTTGCATCTGCATATTCTGTGGGGATACCACCCCCAATTCCTCGTGCCTCTGGTCGGTCACTTGGACGGGTTGTGATTCCTAAACTCTCTGCAAGTTGGGGGGTAAGAGTTGTTGTGGAAGCACCTGTATCCAGGTCAAAGGTGAATGGTCCTTGACCATTAACCTTGACTGGAACCTTGACGAGACGTGTGCCGGTCTCGACCTTAACTTCAACCTCCAATGTGGATAACCTCTTTACTCAGGCTTTCGGCCTGCAACATAAGCGCTGTAAGCCCCGTGTAAACTCTCGCCAGCTTTGCTGGTTATCTCAACGTTTTCAAAACCAGCATCTCGCATATGTTGCAAGTACTCCTCATCAAGTATGGCACCACCAATGCAACCAGTGTAGGTAACAACCTCATCACTAACTTCCTTTGGCAATGTTTTGGAGAGAACGATATCTGACACCATAACTCGACCACCAGGTTTCAGAACCCGGTAGGCTTCCTGGAAGACCTTAGCCTTGTTTGGAGCTAAATTGATGACACAATTGCTGATCACTACATCAACTGAATTGTCATCGACGGGCATGTCCTCAATGTCACCAAAGCGAAAGTCCACATTTGTAATACCGAGCTCTTCGGCGTTTTTCTTTGCCTTCTCAATCATAGCAGGAGTCATATCAACGCCAATAACTTTCCCAGTCTCACCGACTTTCTTGCTTGCCACGAACATATCAAGACCAGCACCACTTCCGAGGTCAAGCACAACTTCACCCTCTTTCAAACTCGCTAGTGCAACAGGATTTCCGCAACCGGCAAATGATTCCGTGGCGGAAACAGGCATTCCTTCAGTGTCATAGCCCAGAGCCTCTGCAATATTCACTGTTGTGACTTTAGCTTCTGTTGGTCCGCAACAACTTGAGGAAGTTTGAGCTGGTTGATCACAGCAACTCGTATCTCTCTCTGCCACTTTAGAGTAAGTTTTCCTTACTGCTTCCTTAATCTCATCAGGTTCCATTTCACTGACCTTTTTCATTTCTGTCATTCAATCACCATTTTCTTTACATTATATCACTAGAAGATTTATTCTTGTGACTTGGTTGCTGGTTGCCCGCAACAACTTGAAGAGGTCTGATCTGGTTCATCACCGCGGCCCGCATCTCTCTTTGCTACTTTCGAGTAAGTTTTCCTTACTGCTTCCTTGATCTCATCAGATTCCATTTCACTTACTTTTTTAGTTTCTGTCATGCAATCACCGTTTTCATTGGGTTATAATTCGGATATTCATCGCCACCACATGATGTTGATTGACATGATCTTCCAGATGTTGTTGTACAAGAGATTCTACATTTCGAAACCGCTTCAGTAACAATATTCTCTTCGGTCATTCAATCGCCATCTGTATCGGGTGTCCAATACATCATTTGATTATTGGATGTCCAATATAAGGTTTTCTTTCAGAGAAAGAATATAAAATTTGAAAAATGCAGTTGAGAAAGGTTTTATTTGCTATAGGGCATCCAATATTTAGTATGTCCGACCCCTCAGAGTCTGCACCCTGCTGTCCTCCTGACTGTTGTGATATGAGAGGATTTCTCACATTTCAAATCTTATGGGAACTTGACAAAGAAGAATTGAATGGGCAAGAGATAGCAGAGAAGATAGCAAAAAGACGAGGAACAAAACCAACCCCTGGCACAATCTATCCTGCATTGAAAGAATTAAAGAATGGAGGGCATATTGAAGGGCGCAAGGAAGGTAGACAGATCGTTTACAACCTGACACCTGAAGGTGAGAAAGGATTGGCAGAAGCCTCCAGATATTTCCTTCAAGCCTTTGGCGACATTGCAGAAGATGTCAAGGTGAAGGTCATTGTCATAGAGGGCGATGACTGCGGCTGCTGACACATTGAAAGCTAGGGTGACACCAAGTCGAATTTACTCAAACCTGCGAAAAAGAGTGAGTACCATTACTCAGGTTTAAAAGGCGACTTATATAGGATTTTCAGGCCCCTTATATACCTTATATACTATATAAAGGCAAAAGACAAAGTAGGAAATAGCAGATGCCACCTCCAAAACCCATGACCAAAATAGAGAACGTTGTCGCTTCAGTAATTCTCAATCAGCGACTTGACCTCGATGAGATTGCAGCTACAATGCCCAACGTCGAGTTCGACCCTGAGCAATTCCCCGGTCTAGTGTACCGTCTAAAGAAACCTAAAACCGCCACCCTGATTTTCAACTCGGGTAAGATGGTTTGCACCGGGGCAAAGAGTGAGAAGGAATCAAAACGTGCAGTTCACAAGATTGTCAAGAACATCAAAGAAGCTGGTATTGAGATTACCGGCAAACCGATCATTGTTGTTCAGAACATCGTCGCCAGTGCTAGTCTAGGTGCAGAACTCAATCTCGAGCTTGCAGCAATGAAGCTTGAGAACACACTCTACGAACCTGAACAGTTCCCTGGTCTGATCTACAGAATGAAAGATCCAAAAGTAGTCATTCTATTGTTCGGTTCTGGAAAGCTCGTCATCACTGGGGCTAAATTCGAGCCGCAGATCGATGAAGCAGCTTTGAAAGTAATGGATCGACTTCTTGAACTCGGAGTCATAAGAATCCCAGAGGGCGAAGATTGGGGTCTCGAAGACTACGTAGAAGAAGACTGGTAAATCATAAAGTGTTCCCGGGCATTTTGCTACCGGGAACAATTACTCTTTTATTATTTCTTTGATTTCTTGGATTTAATATTCTTCTTTTGTTTGGTTGTTGTTTTCTGTTTCTTGGGAGAAGATTCAGTCGTTGACTTTGTCTTGCTCTTTGACTTGATGCTCTTCTGGGTTGATACAATCTGTTGATTACCTGCTTGGGCATAGAGTGAAACAGTGGCTTTCTGTTCCTCATCATAAGCCGAACTCAGGCGTTTGATTTCTTGTATCTGTTCTTTCCGAACTATCTTGGCTCCTAGCCGTCGTGCAAGTTTGAGAATTCGTACTGTTGAGCGTGTTTGCATTGCTTCGTTAAACATGATGATAGGAAGAATGAAGGCCATAACGAAGAATGGGAGACCGAGCGTCCATAAAGCTCCAGTCGTGACTTGGAAGATAACTTGTTCAGGTGTAAACACCATTCCCTCAATAATTGGAAGTATCAATGGTTCATAGAAATGATTCAGGAACATTGTGATTGGAAATGCGAGTAGGGCATAACCTCCAAGCATGTTAGCAATCCATCGACCAACTCCTTGTGTGTCAGGACACTGCCGCAATCTGAGATTGTCAGATTTCAAGTGTGTGACCACACCTGCATCATTAAGGACCCAGGTAGGCATGAAGAGAAGCAGCGCGATAGGTACAGCCAGTAGCGCGCTCATGATGGATACAACAACTGGAAACAAAGAGGCAAACTCGGGTGCAATGTCTGGGTTTATACCGAAGAGGAACACTTGAAGGGGTTTGCGAAACAGATAAGCAGTTGCGACAGCGAAGAGGGCAGGAGCAGCAGCTCTCCGAACCAATTGTGGTGCGCCAAAGTTTCGACCAATATTCATGATGTTCAATTCGTATCTATTTGATTTGATGATTTTAGTTCCAAGCAGAAGAACCACTGCAATTGGTACAGCAAACAAATAGTACTCTAAGAATAGGATCGGAAAGGCGATGGCCATTATTGCTATGACATCTGTGCCTAAATTAAGAGACAACGTGTCAGAAATGAAAGCGATAGAGGGCATTCCCTGAGTAATTGTTAGAATCATCTGAATCATTACTAGTGTTCCTAATATGAACATCAAACTTGGTCCTGCAAATCGTCTAGCACCCATGATTATGACCGCGTCTTGGCATACATGGAAATATGTTAATGTTGTGGATTATCAATAATCGTTTGAACTTATTTTAGAAGAACCCAAACATCTGCCAAAGTGGTGGAATGCACAGCACTAGGATGATCATAGCCAATCCGAACGTGATTATCCTTCCTTTCGAAATCGTAACTGTATCATTCAATGGACCTGGATGACCGCCACCCGATGACATGGCAAGAATCAGGATTGCCATCATGTAATATCCTGTCAGCAGCATTATTAGCAGTGCGACCCAGCCTATCTGTTTGTGCCATTTGGGACCGACAATTGCCCTTAGGGCATGACCACCATCGAGCTGAGCAATTGGGAACAGGTTGAGTGCAGTCACTAGCATTCCAACCCAGGCAGCGAAAGCAATAGGATGCATGTACAGGGTACCGCCAGCAGGGACGAAGCCCACGAAAAGATTGCCAATCAGATTGAAGAGAATGGGAGTTGCAAGGTCACCTGACATTCCGGGGAAGGCTGCTTCAATGGCTATCAATTCCTGTGCAGTAACTGGAACTGACAACAGATATCCTACAAAGAGCACGACCATTGTGACAGCGAAACCTGCAAGGGGTCCTGCCAGACCCATGTCGATTAGCTCTTCTCTATTGTTTGGCGGACTCTTCTGGGAAATGAACGCTCCAAAGGTACCACCAATCTGAGGGAGGCCGGGAATAAAGTATGGCAGAGACGCCGCAATCCCTTTCCGTTTACACATCATGTAATGGCCCATCTCATGAGTGAAAATTATGCCCATGAGAGCTAGCATGAAAGTAATTGTAACAAAAGCAAGGTCTAGAAATGTGTAACCACCGGGATAGAATAATGTAAGGAATATCGGACTCGTCGCTTGCAGAAGTCCACCAATAGCCATAGTAGCTAAGGTAGCAACAAACAGAGCATAGTTGATCTTCTTGTTACTCGGACCGGGTTTTTGGATTGGAACAAACCTGATGAAATATTCACCAGCTGCTTTGTTCTTCCAACGAACGAGAGGCCACACCTTGAGTGACTTTGTCCTTTTAGTCAGTTCCTTGAAAATCTCATCCTGTCGCTCATTGGTGGCAATAACACCAGCAGGCCAACGGGCAATGAATGTCGGCATTCCAAATTCAAGGATACTAGCTTCTATTTCAAAGTGAAGTGCAAGGATATCATTCAACTCAGCAAACGTCGGGTAGGTTATGACACTGATTGGATCATCATCGAAAGCCACTGTTGTCGTATCTCCCAGTCGTCTAGACTCAGGAAAGACCTTGTTTGTATCAATTTAAGAATATCCGCTAAGGCAGGGAATTGGATTAGAGTTGGAATGAGTTCGCAAACTTGTAGGTTTCATGAATGACTTCGAGCAAGTCCATTGCTTTCTTCATAGACCCAACCACTTCAGTACGTAAGCTTGTTCTTTCCAATTGCTTCAGAATACGATCTTGAGGTTGTGGTCTTGTGGCAAGAACCACAGTTTGAGCATCTACTTGTTCATACTCTCCGTCAATGAGCACGGATGTAAACCCACTGGTAATTTCCGTCACTTGAGCGTTAGCGTGTGTATGAATTCCTTTCTCTTTGAGACTCTTCATAATGACCCATCGAGTAGTTCTACTGAGATCCACTCCAAGAGCCTCATCAGATTCAAAGATGTGAACTGAATCGGCACGGGATGCAAGATAAAGGGCAGTGTAGCAACCTAAGGCACTACCACCAACAATAACAACATCACCAAGGTTGTCAAGTCCAAGCGATATCGCGTCATACGCAGTAGTCACATGAGACATCTCTACGCCTTCAATGGATGGTGCTCCGGCAACGGTGCCAGTCGCGACCACAACACAATCAGATCCTTCATCAACTAGAGTGTCAACAGTGGCCTGAACTTTGAGACGGATATCAACGCCGAGATTCTTGAGCTCACGCTCCATGTAAGAAACATACGCTGCAAACTCGCCCCTCCCTGGGACTTTCGCAGCAAGGTGAAGCATTCCTCCAAGTCGGTCACCCTTCTCATAGAGAGTAATATCGAACCCTCTCATCGCGAGAACTCGCGCAGTTTCCATTCCAGCAGGACCACCACCAACTACAGCAATCCTACCTTCACCTTGTGGACCTAGCTCTCGTTCTGTTTCATAACCTGCAAGTGGGTTAAGAGCACACGTTACAGGTTCAATCATAAAGACTTTGTCGAGGCAACCTTGATTGCAAGCAATGCATGGGCGAGTAAGTTGATGTTTATTTGCCCTAGCTTTGGATGGAAGTTCGGGATCTGCTAGAAATCCTCTTGACATTCCTATCAACTGAACATTTCCTCGAGACAGAATTCGTTCAGCAACACTGACGCTGTTGATTCTGTTACATGCAACAACTGGGACATCAACTACACTTGCTATCCCTTCAGCCAAGTATGCGTAACCACCCCGTGGGACATCCATTGTTATTTGTGGAATTCTGGTTTCATGCCAACCTCCTGTCACATTTAAGCAATCCACGCCTTTCTCCACAAGTCGGGGAGCGAGAATCTTGTTGTCTTCTAGAGTAAGTCCATCGGGTACGAAATCAGCTCCACTCATTCGATAGAGAATCGGAAACTTGGACCCAACAGCTTTGCGCACACACTCTACAATTTCAAGAGGAAATCTTAATCGTGACTCAAAGTCGCCACCGTATCCATCACGTCTCTTGTTGGTCGCCTCAGCAAGAAATTGGTTGATGAGATATCCTGTTGAACCTAGAATCTCGACCGAATCAAATCCAGCTTTCTTTGCTCTCTCAGCTGCTATTCCAAAGTTATCAACGGTCTGGGTTATCTCTTCAAGAGTTAACGCGCGGGGAGTTTCTCGGGTTAGTCGACACTTAACTTCAGATGCAGATACAGCCTGCTGACCCAACACAATTGAATGTGCATAACGACCCGCGTGATAGAGTTGAGCAGATATAGGAACATCATGTGAGTGGACTGCCTCGGTCAGTCTTTGTAAACCCTCGATATGGTCATCCCTACTGATACCGATCATTGTTGGTGTACTCATACCTAGATGCTCAGTGTAGCAACCACCAATAATGATCAGACCAGGTTTGTGCTTCGCACGTTCTCGATAGAACTCTACAAGCTTGTCTGTGACAATGCCATCCTCATCACAGTAGCTCAAGTGTGTGGCAAGCATGACCAGACGGTTTTCTAGCTCGAGGTCTCCGATTGAAACTGATTCCCAAAGATCCATACGAATCCCTCATCCATAGAATTGAAACCAGTGTTTCAGAGTTCGGTCAGCGAATCGTTCAGCCCCTTCCGCAATGTCCTTCGGAATCATTCCTTCTTCAATGAACTCGCTGATGGTCATATCAGCAGTAGTGGCATCTTCCACATTAGCTCTTAGATCCATTAATGCTTGAATATATATTTCAAGCTCATCCAATCCACAAACGGGGCCATGTCCAGGGATTATGGTTTCAAGTCCCAAAGCTAGTATTTCCTCTAGAGCCATTATCCATCTATCAGGATCACAGGTTGGATCACCCCCATACGGAAATTTACCACTGAAAATGAGGTCACCTACGAAAATTGCATTGTGAGGATGCGAGATTATGGTTGAAGAACCTGCAGTGTGACCACCTAGAAGCTTTACTGAGATTTCTTCGTTATTGCCAAGGAAGAGATAAGTTTTGAAAATGGTATCAGGCAACCGTATGGAGAGGTCCTGAATAGCTTCCCATAATTCGGGTCGCTCTTCCTTCATCGGAGCATAGCTGTTCCTTAGGGTCTCAATCTTCCAATCCCCTTTCAGGTTATCCTCGCAACGCTGCCGCATTGGTGCAGAAGCAATAAGACTCACTGGTTCAAAGGCTTGAGCTCCAAAAACATGGTCACCATGAGAATGCGTGAATACTAGTTTGAGAATTGGCAACCCAGTCTTTTTCGTCAAGAACTCCTTCGTTTCAAGACTCTTAGGATGGATCATGCCTGAGTCAATCATCACAACCTCATCCTCAAGAACGATAGCCCCATGATTGCCTCCATTGGTGCCGTCAGTATCAACGAAAAGACCGTCAACGAGTTTCCGAAGAGTCATAATTCTAGGTAACTGCAGCTACCAGATATAGTTGTCCACTCTATGATTCTGTTGTTAGCGTTCGCAGTATTCCATCAAGTGCCCCTTCTGGACCTTTAAACACTCGAACACGAAAACCAACGCCAAGACGTTCAGCAATTCCCCGGCACGCATCAATATCAACACCCGGGATGTCAACTGCTGAAAGCTCGACCTTCATCAAAGGTTTACATTGTTCTGTAAACTCAAGAATCGATTCAAATGCACCTCGTCCAAGCTTAGGTTGACAGAGCTGAAAATATGTATCAGGATCTTGTGCATTGAGTGAGATCTGAATTCGGTCCAATCCAGCTTCGGCAAGTTCTTTTGCAACATCACGAGATGGATGCAATAGAAGGGCTTGTCCATTGGTGTTCATTCTGATAGGGAGTTTAGTCAATTCCTTGACCTTTCTGATAGCATCTAGGACAGCATCGAGATTGAGCAAGGGTTCACCAAAACCAACAATCGCAACATCATCAAATTTAGAATCCCATGTGTCATCAATCGCCTTCACTAGTTCCTCTGCATTTGGGTCTTCATCAAGAACCAGGTCAAAGCCAAACACACCCGCACCGTAATGACGCACGCAGAACAGACAGTCATTCATGCATCTGGATGTAGGGTTGAGGTAGAAGCTACTCTCGCGCCAATATGTCAGATCGCCTTTCGACATCAGGACAACACATCTTCCAATAAAGCCACATGAACACTTGATTAGCATTCAGTCTTCTTCTCATTTAACCTTCTCTAAATCAGTTTCGATTCAACGTTCCGGTTATTTTCATCTATGCGTAAGGATTTAACCTGTCCTCGTATTAGAAAACGATAGTTAACAGGAGTCGATGTAATTGTCAAAGACAAGAAAAGAACTTGCTTCGCTCACGTGTGTTCCATGTAGAGGAGGCACACCCCACATGCAAGGCGATAAGGTCAAACTCATGCTGGATGTAGTGCCTGGTTGGAAAAAGTCAGAAGGTGAGATTGACAAAATCGAGAAGCTCTTCAAGTTCAAGAATTTCACGGAAGCAATGGTCTTTGTGAACAAAGTTGCTGAAATCGCTGATGAGCAGGATCATCACCCAGACATATTCATTCAATGGAACAAAGTCACTTTCACACTATGGACTCATGCAATCAATGGCTTGTTCGAGAATGATTTCATTCTAGCTGCTAAGATTGATGAACTATAGACGTTTCAGCTTCAATTGGTGGTTTCTTCATGTAGACGTAACCTCCGATAAGAACTACTGAGATGATTATGATACTAGCGATTGATAGAGTTAGTAGACTTACTGGGAACGCCCAGAGCAGAGTCATGACACCAGTAGCCAGTGTCATCAATACTGCGACCACAAGACCATATCGGATAACTTCACCCTCAATGCCAATCTCATCGATGACAGCGGCTGCGTTCTGAATCTTTGCAGGACTAAGTACACTAGCAAGTCCTCCTCCAATCCCATTTGATGCTGCAACATGAATAGAGCTTGCACCAATCAGATTGCTCGTTTCTACATGGTATTTTGTGAACATGGCAATTGAAGAAGTTTCAGATCCAGATATGAAACCTCCAAGCAATCCCATGAAGGGTGCAACGACTGGATAGAGAAGTCCGAGACCTGCAGTAAGTGATGCTAACAGAAAGATCATGTTGTTGGTCGGATCAGGAGGGTTGAGCCAAACACCACCGGGACCAACAACCCAACCGCTAAAGTTCATCACATCAGCCATTGCAAAAAATATTGCAGCTGCAAGCACTGGTCGGAGTGCTCTCTTTCTAAATTTCGACAAAGTTCGCTTCAACACATCTCTGTCTGTTTTGAGAAACGGCATTGACACAATCGTTGAGATTAACATCAAAGTATAGGCTTGCCAGAGAAAGCGAGTATTGATTACACTAGGATATGCCCCGATTTGAACTGGGAAGGCAAGGTCAACAAACAAGAATTGGAAGATCTGAGGAATCATGTTCGTGACGAGACTTAGTATGACGAGTACAACCCAAGGGATACTAGCACGGTAGATACTCATCCCATTCTCTACTTCTATGTCCTCCTCATCAAGAGTACTTCTATCAAGAATGGCCTTTCCTCGTACACGATTGAAGATGAATAGGACTAGAAGAACTGCAGCTCCAGCAAACACATTTGTCAATGTAGTGAGTGGGAGAAGTACATTACAGACGATAGCCATAAGTCCAGCTGTTAGTCCACAAATACCTGCCAGCACAAGACCATCTCGACTAAGTAGAAGTCTTCTACCTCCCGCAATCCAGAGCATAGAAATCGCGATTCCCACACTCACGAGCGGCATAAACCAGGCAAAGACAGAACCAGCCTGCTGCAAAGTAATATCTGTAGCCCATGCACTGTATTCGCCCGTAAAAACAACTGCTGGAACTCCGAGCAATGCGAATGTTGTGAGCGGGTCATATCCTATAGATGGTAGTGCAACTGCAACCATAGGTGAGAAACCGAGTGCGAGCATAACTGGGGGTAGCATTGATACAGGAGTTGCTCCAATTCCTACTAAGAATAGTCCGAGCCCAAAACTAATCATCAAGATCTGCATGGGACGACTGCCGCCTCCAAGCGTCTTGAAGAAGACAATCAGTCTTTGTAGAGCACCAGTCTCTTGCATATAGGTCATCATCAAGATTGAAGTAGCCACCATCAGAGAGATGGGAAATGACTTCACAATTCCAGCAGCACTTACAGTGAGCGCGACCCCAATATCAGTCTGGAAAGCAACGATAGCTATTACAAGAGTCACGAACCAAACTATGACTCCTGTCACATCCGCAGCTTTCTTCAAGTAGACTAGAAGCACGAGCGCCAAAATGATTGGCAGAATAATTAGAACAAAACCAAGTACGGCATCCATTGCTCATTCCTTCCTTTCGAGATGACCGTTTTCAAAATACCAATCTATAGCTCGCTGAAAACCTTCCACCATGGTAACTTGAGGAGTCCATCCAAGTAACCGTTTTGCTTTATCATTTGAATACACACGATTCGCGTGCATCATGTCTACCGATTTCATGTGCCAGAAGAAGGTCATCTTTTTCCGATTCTTGAAAGGACTTAGTAAAGCCATCACGAATTTTACAAGAATACTTGGTACACGAAGCCGAGGGGGTTTGACACCAAGACGTTCGGTCATGACCTCTACAAACTCGTCCCAACTCATCGGTTCATCTGGACAGAGAATTATCGTATTGTTTAGAGCGACCATAGGCGTTAATGCAGCAACAAACCCGGTAACAACATCATCAACGTATGTATACATAAACTGAGCACTTAGGTTGCGTGGCAGGACGAAAACCTTTCCGTTATTCAACTCTTGAGCTACTTCATACATGACATAGAAGTCGCCCTCACCCATCACACCTGTTGGGCGCAGAATGATATGGGCTAATCCCGTTTCATTTGTTATCTCCCGAATTGCTCGCTCAGCTAATATCTTACTCTCGCCGTAGCTAAAGTCAGGTCTAAGTTCAGTATCTTCAGTTCCGGGAGGGAATCTGATCCCACCCATTGTTTCTGCGGTAGAGCAATAGATGAATCTCTCAACTTCTGTTCCCACGCATGCATTCATCAGGTTAGTTGTGCCTTCAACGTTTACTTTGAACATGAGTTCTTCGTCACTTGGATAGAAATCGAAATAAGCGGCAAAATGAATGACTGCGTTGACTCCTTGAACTGCATCCTCAAGACTTGGAATATTAAACAAATCCGCCTCTTTGACCTCAATATTTTTCAGGAGTCCTTCTCTGTTACTAGTTGCTCTTACAAGTCCCACAACTTCATGGCCATCTTTTAAAAGTCTGGATATAATTCTCCCACCAAGGAAACCTGATGCTCCTGTGACTAGAACCTTCACTAGGACTTACCTCGGACCTTTCCTCGGACGACCCCTCATTTATCTGTATCCTATAATCCCTGCCAAAAGTAATATTCGTTCAGGTTGATATACAACTAGAGCAAATAGGTGTAGGAGACAGTGGAGCCAGCACATCGTGATGACCAAGAAGTGGCTGAGGCAATCCCAACAGAGGACACGCCAACTGGATGGTTCAATATGGGTTGCTCACTTGCCG
>JAGXOC010000003.1:3021-29057 GCA_019894665.1 Candidatus Thorarchaeota archaeon | reverse complement strand
TCAGAGAGATGGGCTGATTCAGTAGACGCCTTAAAGATGGCAAGTGATAAGAATCCACAGAATGTTGAGATATGGGTCAAACTTGGAGAAGCGGACTATTTCAGAAGCTTGTACCAGGATGCAGCAAAGAGTTTCCTAAGGGCATTGAGAATTAATCCTAACCATACGTATGCTTTGTTCTATCTCGGACGCTGCATGGAATATCGTGGTAATGAGAATCATGCACTCAGAGTCTACCGTAAGCTACTAGATTTGAATCCAACAAATCCTGAGATTCTTGAAGAGCTTTCAAAGTCATTCCATCGACTTGGTTCCACAGATGCTGCAGAACGGGCTAAGAGATTCGCATCCCTTCATCGGAAATCAAAACCTAAATGAGAGATTTGTCTATATCATGAGTTCATCGAGAGCAGGCAGGGTCTCTCCCGCTTTTCCAGATAGGTAGAAATCTACTGTTCCGGTCAACATTGTCGGCTCTACATTGACCTCAATGATTTTCCCCCCTCGTTGCTTTACGATCAGTGGGAACGATGCTGCAGGTTGCACTAGAGCTGACGTCCCAATGACGATGCAGGCATCTGCACGTTCCAGCTCGGTGTAAACATGGTCCATTATTACTGGATCTAATAATTCCCCAAACCACACAACGTCAGGTCGTAAATGATTGTTACATTGTGGGCAGGATGGGATTCCAGTCGCAGGTTGCATCAATCTGCCGCGGTAATTGCATGAAGTGCATTTCAGAGTCCAAAGATCACCATGCACCTCATGAACATTAACTGACCCTGCTCTAATGTGGAGACCATCTACATTCTGTGTAATCAGAGTCTTGAGGATACCTCTCTCCTCCCAACGCACTAGTGTGTTATGAGCAGGATTGGGCTCACATTCGCTAATCAGTCCTTGTCGCCATGCATACCACTCCCAGATAAGAGAGGGATTCCGTGTAAAGGCAGAGGGTGTGGCAAGCTCCATGGCATCATAGTTTCGCCATAAACCATCCTCACCACGGAATGTGGGAATTTTGGATTCTTTAGAGATCCCTGCACCGGTAAGTGCGATGAAATAGTCTGCATTCAATATGGCATCTGCAGCTTCTTTGAGAAGGACCCCATTCATTTTGAAACCCAAGATTTCTTGTACGTTACTCTTTCTTAAGCCTGACTGCTTTGTAGCGCCAAAATACCTTGCTATGCCATCATGCTTATTAGGTGAGGGGATACACAAATATTCACTATTGTGAACAATTAGGGGTACTATAATGTCTGCTGGTGCTAAGAAAGAAAAACAGGTCAAGAGAAGAACGTGGATGATGCCTCAAGAAGTTGAGGTGTGGTATGTTCTTCCTTCAATCAGAAGAGAGCTTGCAAAGGTCATGAAGACCAAGGTCGTCACTCGGATAAATGAGGACGGAGAAAAGGTGGACCACAAGGTCACCCAGAAAGAGATTGCAAGGATGCTTGGCGTGACTGAACCAGCAATAACACAGTACCTGTTGAAGAAGAAGGGCCAAAGGTCCAGAGGGGATCAGGTAAGCCTTCCAGATCACATTTTGAGAGAGATAAACAAATCAGCAGACCAAATGATTGCAGACTATGAAAAGATAAGACTGCTTGAGGATCAAGATATCTTCCAAACAATGACGAGTGAGATCAACCGCATCATCAAGACAATGAGGGATGCTGGTGTGATGTGTGACATTCATAGAGAGTTTTGCGCTCATGCGAACGAGCCATGCGACGCTTGTGACACAAAATAGAGGGTTCGTTACACTCGTGACCTTCAGCAGAAGGTTTTATTCGTGTTTACTGTATACTTGACTATCCTAGGTTAGGTGTTTTCTATTGACAGGAGAAATCAAAGTCAGCATCGAGGATGCTCACGCAGTAATCACAATATCACGTCCTGATAAATTGAATTCAGTCACAAAACCAATGCTTGTTGATTTCAATGAACAAGTTTCACAAATCATAAACAATCCAAATATCAGAGCTGTCATCTTTACAGGTGAAGGGAGCCGTGCATTCAGTGCAGGGTTTGACATGGATACGATAATGGGCCTAAAAGGTGCGGAAGTAACAGAGTTCTTCAAACTACTAGAACGTACTATGCGGCTCATTCGCGAGAATCGTACTTGTATTACTATAGCTGCTGTAAATGGATATGCAATTGGATTTGGAGCTATGGCAGTCCTCGCCTGTGACTTTCGGTTCTTTTCTGACACTGCCGCTTTCAGACTTCCTGAAGTTGAGTTGGGAGTCTTTCCAGGAGCTGGTGCCGCATCTAATTTGTTGCATCTTGTCGGTCCAGCTCGCGCAAAGGATATTCTGCTCACTACAAGGACAGTTTCAGCTAAAGAGGCACTGCAAATCGGACTAGCAGACATGCTTGTGAATCAGGATGAACTGATGGAGAAGACAATGGAGTTTGTCGAAGGGATACTAAACAAGGATGCAACAATCCTTGTTAGGACAAAAACATTGATTGATGGTATGACAGGGAAAGACATCGCTGATGCGGATGAACTTGAATCGGCATACCTCGATGAGTGGCTTCGTGAGAGAGAAGAATCGTAGAAGTCCACTACAGTGGTTCCTCTGATACTTTAACCATGAGTTTTCCTTTATTTGATCCATCAAAGAGTTTACCAATAGCTGTGTGAGCGTTTTCCAGGCCTTCAATGATGTCGACCTTGTATTGTATGTGTCCCTCAGTGATCCATTTCTGAAGGTCTATAATGGCTTCTTCAGCACGATGAAAATAATCACTGGCAATGAATCCTTCAATACGAGCTCGGTTGACAATGATGCTAGCAAGACTCGGACCCAGGCCATTGGCTTTGTACTGGGAGATCAATCCACATAGAACTATCCGTGCCCGGAGGTTAATGAGAGTCAAAACTGTTTCGAACAATGCCCCACCAACATTTTCGAAGTAGATATCAATTCCATTCGGACAATGTGTTGACAAACTATCGTGAAGTGATTCTGTCTTATAATTGATGGCTGCATCAAACCCAAGCTCTTCTGTGAGCCACTGACATTTTTCATCGGTTCCCGCGGTTCCAACCACATGACACCCTTTTACTTTACCAATTTGCCCAACAATTGACCCCACAGCCCCCGCCGCAGCTGAAACCACCAGCGTTTCCCCAACCTTAGGTTTCCCAATATCCAGCAGCCCGAAATAGGCAGTTAGACCCGTAAGACCAAAGACGCTCACATACGCAGGGAGCGGAATAGAGGTTCTTTTTGGTAATTTCATCAGACCCTTCCCATTCGTAACCGCAAACTCCTGCCAACCGAGCATCCCGTACACTAGATCTCCTGGGTGGAATTTTGCATGACGCGATTGCTCAACAACCCCTAGGGTGATCCCGTGCATGACATCTCCAATTGCCAATGCTGGAACATAGGAGATCCATTTCTGCATCCACCCCCATGACGCTGGGTCGAGAGAGAGGTATATATTTCGAATAAGCAATTCTCCATCACCGGGAGTCGGTATCGGTACTTCATTCCAGGTAAAGTTCGATGGTTCGATAAGTCCTACTGGACGCGAAGCCAGACACCACTGACGATTGACTTTAGTCGGCATTAGTTAATTCTCCTATTAGTGTTGAATTGCATTGAAGCATTGTCATTGATATGACAGTATTGCAATCTATCCTAAGTCTGCAGCTGCGACATAAAGTTACCGAGGCCTACTTTGAGCTGGCCCCTGCCCCATGTGGGTAGTGGGACAGTTTGTTATATCTGTAAATCGAATTGAACGTCAGCCTTAATTAGGAATAGTGTCCCACAATGGACCTCTGTTCAAGAGAGATGATTTCAATGGCAAAAACAGCTGTTATTGCAATTGGTGGAAATTCACTAATCAAAGATAAAGAGCATAAGAGTGTACCAGACCAGTACGCTGCTACTGCAGAAACTTGCAAACATATTGCAGACATGATCCAACAAGGGTGGAACGTTGTAATCACATCAGGAAACGGTCCCCAAGTTGGGTTCATTCTAAGAAGGTCCGAACTTGCAGAACATGAACTGCACCCGGTGCCATTAGATTACTGTGGTGCGGACACGCAAGGTGCAATCGGATATATGATTCAAAGGTCGCTTTACAACGAGTTTCATAAACGAAATATGGACAGACATGTTGCATCTCTTGTGACCCAAGTTAGAGTTTCAAAAGACGACCCTGCATTTGAGAATCCAGCCAAACCCATTGGTTCATTCATGGATGAAAAGGATGCCAAGAAACGCATGAAGGAAGAGGGTTGGCAAATGAAGGAAGACTCTGGAAGGGGATGGAGGCGAGTTGTACCCTCACCAATTCCAAAGGAGATTGTAGAGCTTCCAGGAATCAAAGCCTTACTCAATGACAATATTGTTGTCTATGCTGTAGGTGGCGGAGGCATTCCGGTTGTCGCAAATGAAGTCGGGGAGTTGGAGGGTATTGCAGCGGTCATTGACAAGGACCGAGCTTCTAGTCTATTGGCGACTAGTCTGAAAGCGGATGTCCTACTCATATCAACAGCAGTTGAACAGGTCTATCTCAACTTTGGAAAGGAGAATGAAGAAGCAATTGATAAGATGGACCACATGGAAGCTCAACGTTACATTCAGGAGGGTCATTTCACTCCTGGGAGTATGCTTCCAAAGATAGAGGCATGTGTCGAATTCATCAAGAACGGTGGAGAGATGGCAATCATTACAGATCCACCCAACATCACACGGGCTCTGAAAGGAGAAACTGGAACCAGAATCGTTGCAGGTTTTGCAGTCCCACCCCCACCAGAGCGAAGATCATAATCGCTAGATTAATCATGGACTGATGCGTCAGTACATCTTGATGAAAGATGAAGCTTGAACGAGTTTCTACAGATAGTGCACCAAAAGCAATTGGGCCATATTCACAGGGTATCAAGGCTAACGGGTTTGTCTTCTGTTCAGGACAGATTCCAACCAATCCTGAAACAGGAGAATTAGTGACTGGTTCCATAACGGACCAAACAAGACAGGCCCTCTCTAATATCAAGGCAGTCATTGAAGCAGCAGGTTCCTCAATGGACAAAATTGTGAAATGTTCTGTCTTCCTAAAGAACATGGATGACTTCTCTGAGATGAATTCAGAGTATGCTAAATGGTTCTCTGACCCACCCCCTGCTCGTGCGGGATTTGAAGTCGCACGTCTACCGAAGGACGTTGATATCGAGATTGAGGCAATTGCACTCTTGTGATCTCAAGCTTGGAGGTGACAAGTCGTAGACCTATTGCAGGATAATATCAGGATTGGTTTTAGAGGAAAAAATGCTGCAATAATCAGCGATTCGTTGGTTGAAATGGAATTATGCGGTCAGAGTAAGCTTTTTACCTGTACATTTATGCGCAGGTTTTAGAAATCATTGGAGTATTTAGTGTTGGTACCGGTCAATTCTGATAGTGGAGAAGTCGATTCTCTGGTAGAACAAGCTTCTTCCCTTATTGAGAAGCAATTATTCACTGAAGCAGTGACAAAGCTTCGTAGGGGCCTTACCGTGGATCCATCAAATGTCCGTGCTTTGGAAAACCTAGTAATCTGCAACTTGGAGCTTGGTAAACCAAAGATGGCAATCAAAGCACTGAACAATCTCCTCCAAATAGAACCCACCTCTTCATCCAGATGGGGAGACAAGGGCTTCATTCACCTTCTCCTTAATGAGAACTCTGAGGGAATTGGGGCGCTAAGACAGAGTCTGAAGCTCCAACCACGAGATGTTCGTACATGGGAGTTACTCGCTTCAGCGCTTATCTCTGAAGAACGCTGGGAAGATGCAGTTGACGCTTTAGAGAAGTCATTGGACTTGGATCCATCCTCTGCAGTAACCTGGTATAACTTGGCTGTTTGTTATTTATACTTCGAGGACTTTTCATCTGCACTTCAAGCCGTTGAGTATGCAATCTCAATTGACCCTTCCTTAGGTCAGTTGGCAGAAACGTGGATGGATCTTCTTGATGATGATTTCATAGAGGAAGACTATCCATCAATCGACGGTATAGTTGCATCTTAGAAATAACTACTCATCCTCATCGCTCTTGCGGGGTTGTTCTTGAGGTCGAATCTTCTCAAATTCTGTTTGAATAGCTTTTGACTCAGCTTTCATCTTAAACATATTTGCTGTTTCAAGAGCTTGTTCAAGTGCAGTGGCAATTCGTTTCTCTTCAAGATCTCGCTCAGTTTCGTCTTCAATGGTTTGCAATGCTTCAATCTTCTTTGGCATCACGCTCAGAAGTCCGTCAATTGCCTCTTGAGCCTCTTCTTTTGATGTGAATGATGTGTCTTGTTCAGAAACATAAGAAGTGACAATCCGGTCTATCTGACTATAGACTCGTCGATACTCATCAAGTGCTCCTGAAAGAATACGTTTCACTTCACCTTCGGGGTCAGCTTGTTCAAGTGCAATCCCTAGTTTTTCCATGGCACCTTCAAGAAATTCTTTTCGTTCTGGAAGTTTTGTACGTTTACGTTCCTTCCATCTCCATTCATTAGAGATTTGCCGAGTTAAAGCAGTGGCTTGATTGATTGTTTCTTGAAACACATTAAACTTAGACATAGCTTCATTCAGATCTGTTTCGAGTGTTTCAACAACGTGTGTGAGTTGATAGCTGAGCATGTCACTAGCTTGGGCTTCTGCTAGTGCATAACTCTCCTTGATTGCCCGGTCAGCTAATCCCCAAAGGCGTTCGATATCCTCTGGAGTCCTATCAGTTCTTTTTCGAACATCCAGTTCCTCGGACAGTTGTCGAATCTCATGACCAATGGTCTGCAGTTCTTGGATCTTTGCCTTCAGAAGTGCTTTGCTAAGTCTAGTGTTCAGTTCATCAGTGAGAAGCTGCCGCTCTTCTGGAACCTCTTGAAGAGCATGAGTATTGTCAATCAATATCTGCAGCGCGTGCTCATATTCAAGTACAGCCTCATGAAACATTCCGTCCTGATAATGCTGGTTAGCTTTCTTATCAAGCTGAAGAGCTCCCTCAAGCACATCATATGGAGATGTCTTCAGTAGGCTGTCGGTCAGTATTGGAGGAGAGTCAGAGCAGACATCAAGAGGACTTCCTGATGTCAACAGTCGGATTATAGTGATTCCCTCTTGTGTGGCGATATAGAGAAGGTCGTGGTCAGCCTCGATCCATTCAATCTTCTGACCATTCAGAGTTACCTCTCCAATCTCTTCTCCTCTCTTCAGGTCCCAAATAGTAAGGGACCCGTTGGCCATCGCTGCAACGAGGTAGTAATTACTTGCCCACATAGAAGAAACCGAATTTGAACTCCTTGACTTAAGTGTCCGAACCAATTCCCATTCGACACGATCATAGACAGCAATCTCACCAGTTGAATTTCCGACTAACACAAATTCATTGTTTCCTGAGAGGACTCCACCCTTTCCTTTCTTATCTAATCGCGCTAACTCAGATGGTGCAGTATCATGTTCTTTCAACCAAACAATGGGTTCCTCTTTCTTTGTGCCGGTGCAGATGATTTTATCGTCAGACCAAAGACTTGTGAGATCCGACTTGTGAAGCTGCCAGCTTGAGGTCTCGTGCGTATCCTTCTGAATAGATACTAACCTTCCATCACTAGCACCGACATAGAAATAATCTCCATGAAGAATCGAGGTCAAAGCTTGGTAGCTTAGCTCAAACCAACCAGTCAATCCCCAAGTTTCTTTCTTCCATACATAGACTCTACGTTCACATGTTGCAAACACCTGTGTGTCATCAACATCAACATCAAGTGGGGGAGTATCTGTTTCTCCTAATTCAGTTACTATCTTCCAATCAGTCTTGGACCAAACCCGAACTCGACGGTCTCGGCATGCAGCATATAGATAGTTCTCATCATATGTGAGATCAACCGCAGGGGTCTCTAGGATAGTAACTATCTCATGGCTTAGAGGAGCGGTGTCATTTGAACCCAAAGAACCTTTGTCCATGTTGTCTCCTCAGAAATTTCAATAATTATCTTCCATAATTTTGGAGCGCTTAAGGGTGTTTCTTTCATAGATAAAAAGGTCTGAATTGATGCTAATTCGTTGTTTTGCGGGCATCAATACATGATACAATCGTTGAAAAGGGAGGACCCACACAGAAAGAACTTAAGACATCCACCACGAAAAATAGCCATATTAGACGGAGGCAGGCATCTTGGATACCAGCGGATGGAGACGAGAATTAGACAAACTCGCCGAATTAAAAGGAATCCTTGTTTCAGTCAATCCTGCGATGGAAGAGCAATCGGACCGACAGGTTCGTCAGCTCTACGATATCTTCGCAAACTTGACTAAGATGGATAATGATCTTGCAACAACAGGATTCATGAAAAAGAGAAAAGTTCAAGCTCAGGTTGAAAAGACAGCCAATGATCTTGAAACAGATTTCATGAGAGTAACTCGAGACTTTGCAGAGTATTTCCGAAAGGAACACAAAGACACTCTTGCCATTGCACCGAAGATTCAGACAATCAAACCTGCAGAGGTTAAAGGAATCACTACTCTCAATTTTCCAGGCATTGGAGCAGGAGATCTCAAAGACTTCGAGAAACTACACGAGTTTGCGAGGGCATTCTCAAAGCTCTACTTGGTCATTCATGAAGACGTTGCTCGTGAAGTGAAATCAACTCTTGATGAAAATAGAGCCACTGTGGACACCTATGAACGCCACATCACGATTGACAAGAGCGAAGTAGCTACTACAGTTTCAAATGATGGGGCTGTGGGCATGTCTCTTCGAGATCTTATTATTCTAAATGAAAAACTACAGACCGATAGAGAATTCTTAGACGGAAGGAAGGATGAAGTAAGCAAATTGCTCAGTTCATCTCTTGTTGGTTCTGCTGAATCCCTTCAGGCATCAGTTGAAACCACAGCCAGGTTGGGTCTTGAGTTGCCCATGGAGTTCACCAAAGAACTCAGGCTGATTGCAAGAGATGCTGCAAAGGCTGATACTCTTACAGCACTTGTTGCTCTTGAAAATCAGCTTCATACTGCACAGATAAAGGTGGCCAATGCACTCCGTGACAAAATCGTTAACATCAAACATGAAGTCACAACAAGGATTGTTGAAGGTGGCATTCCAACAACCGCTGATGTCATCCCAACACCACCAAATGTGAGTGTGGATGGTGACGAGATTTCTCCTCTATTATCTAGCTACCAACGGATGGTTGAATGGGAAGGACAAGTGAAGATCGCTCTCAAAGAACGTCTTTTCGAGCTGCTTGATGATGTTGAGAAGGCAACTGAAGAGCCAGAGGATGCAGGAATCAAGGATGTAGTTGCAGTACGTCAGTTCATTGCAGAATCTAAGAAAACTCTGAAGAAAGCTGAGATTGACGATATGGTCAGAGTCTACCTCCAGGCTAAGTCAATGGATGACGAATATCGTAAAAACATCACAGAGAGCATTCGAAACTACTTGACCAGATTCAATGAATTAGCAACATCTGCAGACCGGGTTCTAGACCATGCTCAATTGAGCAAGAAAGCTCCGAAAGTCGAGGAACTCCAAGGTGGAATTGTCTACCTACTTGGATCGCTCGCTACACTACGAGGAGCTGTTGATAGTGGTGTGGCAACATTCCGTGAAGCATGTCAGCAGGAAATTGACGCTATTGTTCATGACCTTCAAACAGTCAAACCAGCATATGCGGAGATATTCCTACCCATTATCGTAGAGCTTGATGAAGGTTCTAATAGAATCCTAGCACTAGATGATTTCGCAGAAATCAAATCTGAGATGCGGTCTATCAAAGATGGCATCCTTGTAAAAGCACAAGATGCACTTGAGAACCTCAGATACAGACTTGGTGTAAAAATCAGACTGGCTGCAGCCAAGTTGATGGGTGCAGGAGTAGCGATACCTCCAGATGCACAGGCAGCAATAAGCGAGTTGAACAGTGTTGCTGTAGCAGCTGATAATGTATTCAAGCTCCCAGCAATCGCACGAAAGATGGTCGAGATATACGAGAAGAAGATCCAAGAAAAGATAGTCGAGAAACTTGGAGTTGAGGTCGATTCTCTAATCACCAGTCTTGACCGGGCAAGTAGTATTGGTGTGAAACTTGGTACTGAACTGAAGATGCTCAACTCTCTCAAGACCAAGCCACCGTCTGAACTCGAAGATGCAGCAGACGCATTTGACAGACTTATGAATCTGACCACTTCACCTAATGTTCACAAAAAGATCAGAGAACGAGTTGACGAAGCATATATTCAGATTAAGGGAGCACTATCCTTGTTCGAGGAGCAGGGGATGTCTGAATTTGTCGAACGTCTGAAAGTTCTCATTGATCAGGTTCCAGCTAAACTGGAGACAGATTCGCCTCATGTGAATGAGGCATTAGATGTCTGTCTGACCTTGGCAAACATCCAGGAAGAAATGCTGCAGATGATCAAGAGCATGGCTGGTAAGAGTGGCGAAGCTCATGAAGCTGAGCTTAAGGAGAGGAGTCAGTACTACTCAACAATTCAGAGAGTTTCTATGAAACATCCCGATGACTTCAGCAAAATTGTCTTCGATATTAAGAAGATGAAAACACTCGAGGACGGTCTTACCGAAGCTGTTGATTTAGACATTGCAATTGCAAACTTCCACGAGCTTGGAATATTGCGTAAACAGTGGTTGGAAAAGGCGGGTTCAATGGATGATTGGCACAAGTCTCTTAGAATGTTCATGACCGGTTTCAGCCCTGCAGCAAAGGCAGATGAACGTGAGAAGTTCATAGAAGATGCAATCAGGAAAATAAAAGAGACCTATAGCAGAGAGGATATTAGTTCCTACCTCAGTTGGGCCATTAAAGAAAGCGCTCAGGCTTTGGTTGATTCAAGGAAAAAATAGGAGTATAAATCAATGTTCGGTAGCAATCCACCCAAAAAACCCGTTGAGATTGATGATACAACAAGAGCAGCTGAAGTTTTCGCCATTGGTATTGGTGAATGTGGCTCAAATATAGTAGGATCTTATCTACAGACCAGCAGGGATAAGAAACTACCCTCAAGAGTGAGAGGTTATTTGCTCATCAACACTGACAGGGCAGACTTAACCAAAGTTCGACAGAAATATGGCATCCCGAAAGAAAATACTCTCTTATATGGTGCAAGTGAGATCGGTGTCGGCGGCCGGTTCATGGATGGTTACAATAGTATCATGGAATCCAAAGACATCATCTTTGACCAACTTGCCAATCTCGGGTTTGAAGGTGTTTCAGGATTCTGTATCTTCACAAGCTTAGGGGGAGGTACTGGGTGCGGAGGCACTCCAGCACTGATTGAATTGCTCAAGCAGCGATTCCAAGAGGAAGAAGGTCGTCGTATCTTCGTCTACGTAATTGGCATATTGCCGTTCGAGGGCCAGTCTAGCGAAGCTTTGAACTCAATCTGGGCGGTTTCCAAGCTACTTCGTGCACAACTCCAAGAGCGTGGAGCTGACCTAACGATCCTACTATCAAACAGAACAATGCTGAAAAGAATTCTCCAATGGAGAAAGGGTGATACTGTCGATTATTTGCAGAGGGAACTTGAAGTCGACATCGCGGATATTGACTCGATTGAAACAATGGTACCATCCACTTTGGAAGAAAGCAGTGCGGCAGACTCTAGGACTGAGCAGGCATTTGTGGAACTCGTAAATCCCCTGGCTCTTGACGTTGTTGAGGCAATGCTATCTCCTGGTGTTTATGAGAAATCGAAGGACGTGTTCCCAACAACAGACCTTGCTGATTATGCAAGAAAACTGGACCCTGTTGTGGTACCAGCACTCTATACAGACATAGGTTTGATACCTGATGCAGGAAGTATGCCTAAACAGCTTAAGGCTATGATTGACCATGCTGTGAAGGAGTGTTCATACGCGGATGTGGGTGATGAGCCTAATGCTGAGAGCGTATACTACGTATTGTCTGGACCAAGACATGTAGCCAAACCTGAATTTGGTATGCATGTCAAGGAAGCACTGGACAAGTTCATTGCCCCTGGAGCAGCCATTACACCTTGCTACGTACAATATCTTGATAAAGATCCAAAGACGAACTTGCTTCTTCTTCTAGGTTTACCAAAGATTCCTGAACTTGTTCAAATCATCAACGAAGCGACCCAGCTTGTCAACCTACATAGTGGTGCTTCACCACTGAAACAGGGTTGGTTCATGAGATCAAAGGGGACCACTAGAAAAGAACTAGTCGATGCAATCAACGACTTCCGCGAGTTGTTCAGCTATTACATGACTCCTAGTGATTCGATGGAATAGAAAAGGTGGTAACAGATTGTCGGATACACCATCATTCCAATACGAAGACCTCATCGATAGACTTCTCCTTATAGTCACCTTGAACTCCACACTCATCCACTTCCTTCTCAGCTCTCAGGTTGAGGACACTATTGATCCAGACAGAGTGGACTCATTAACTCAAGGTCTTCTCAGAACACGAAAGTGGATGGAAGAAGCCACTACGATGAAGGGAATCCCACCATCTACACAGAACATCATGAGCCTTATCGTCAAACGCCTCTCACAAGTTGAGAGTCTATTGCCCAAACTATCAGACAAAGCTAAACAAATGGAATCTGGTTCTGCAACCCAAGAAATCCTCTCGTTCCTTGATGGAACAAAAGCTCCGACCGGGGGACCTGCAGGTGCACCAGCTCAGACAGTAGATCCTGAGTTAGTGCCATTAGTAGGTGGAGAGCAACCAAAAGCAATTGAACCCTATAGAAAGGTCGACGTAGAAGATGATCAGTTTGGTCTCATCGGCCAGAGTCAGAGATTAATCCAGCAGTACTCAAAGAGGTGTCATGTTCTACTTCCAACTTTTTGGTTGGAGTCAATTAGAGAAATCCATCGCTACAAGTCGGAATCACCATATCTTGGAGATGTTATTGAACTACCAGCGAGGATCCTGGTCAAGACAGCAAAAGGGCTGATGACAGAAGCCCCTGGCGCACGACTGCTGCAGGACCTCATGAAGCATCGACAGCAAGAGAATTACTTGAACGGCTCCGAGATGGAGCGTATCGAAAGAGCTGTTGCGAAATATTTCCAAGGCATAGAACCCGTCCTCAAAGGAGGCAAATTCAATGTTAAGGACAAGATCCTAGAAGCTCAGACTGCCTTTGATGGATTTGGATGGGGTGGTCCTGAGCTCGAGAAACGCATCATCAAGAGACTGAATCAACAGGTTGAGGAAGCTCTTCAGAATGCAGAGTCAGGAACAGATCCAGCAAGGCAAGTCATCTATGCAGAGATAGCTAAATTACTATGCAAACTTCAGCATGTTCTATTAGCTGAACCAAGACCACGAGAGATTCTTGCCCAGATGAAACCTTGAATTGGACAATGCAAGACTTGAATTTCATATATTCGCAGGCATAGCCCATATAAGGGATGTTTGCAACTCTCAGAAAAGACAGACGAGGGTGCAAGATGACTGGCCTCAAGACCATGCTTAATCCTAAAGTGACTGCTGTAGTTGGTGTTTCAACAACCAATCCCTTCAGTCCAGGAAACGTGATTTTTAGAAAACTTGCATTTGAAAACGGGCTGCCTACATATCCTATCAATCCTAAAGGAGGAACTGTTGAGGGTGTAGCGGTTCACAAATCTATCTCAGCAGCTCCTGATGGAATCGAACTTGCAGTGATTTCAGTACCTGCAAGATTTGTACCAAGTGTTTTGACTGAATGTGGAGAGAAAAATATTGGGTCTGTCATTGTTGTGTCTGGAGGCTTCAGTGAAGTGGGAGACACGGGTGCAAGCCTCCAGTCAGAGATAGTAGCAATTGCTAACAAGTACAAGATCTCCATGGTGGGTCCAAACTGTATTGGTGTCTTTGTACCCGAAGTTTTAGACACATTCTTCCTTCCCTCAGAACGTGTTGCTCGGCCGAGAAAAGGGAATGTGGCGATCATTTCCCAAAGCGGTGGATGGCTCATAGAGCGACTTGAAGAATTTGCATCAAGAGATGTTGGGATTGCTGCGGCTATTTCTATCGGCAACTCAGCACAGACAAACGTGACCGATTTCATAGAACACTTTGGTAAGGATGAACGTGCTGATGTCATTCTCGCGTACGTTGAAGGGTTTGGTTCAGGAGAGGGTAGAGATTTCGTTGAAGCGTGTAAGAAGATAGCACCCAAGAAACCAGTGGTTGTCCTCAAAGGTGGAGAGTCTGAAGCAGGTCACAGGGCGACTCAGAGTCACACTTCATCGCTAGCAGGCGACAATGCAGTCTCTAAAGCCGCTTTCAATCAATATGGAGTGATTCACGCATTGGATGAAGATGAAGTGATGGCTTACGCAAAGGTGTTTTCATTCAAATCCAAGTATATGATGGGCTCCAGAATCGGGACATTATCAGTAAGTGGTGGACACGGAGTGATTGCAAGTGATGAAGCATCACATTATGGTCTCACGATGCCTCCGTTTAGTGAGGACCAACAAGCAGCAATGAGAGAAGTGATGACACCAGCATACCGAGGGATAGCCTCATTTCGTAATCCGTGCGATCTCACCGGTAGTGCATCGGATATGGACTATGAACAAGTTCTTGAAAAGATGCTTGGATTCGACACGATTGATGCAGCACTCTTGCTTTTGCTACCATACGCTCCTGGAATCTCGCTTCAGATTGGAGCCAGAGTTGCTAATGTTGCAAAACGCTACAAGAAAACAGTTGTATCTTATGTCCCGGATTTGGACAAGTATGAAGTCATCATTCGCGGATTCGAATTGAATGGGATACCAGTGGGTGACACTATTGAAGAAGCGGTTCAGATGTTGAATGGAATTCGAATGCGTTCGAAGTATCTTCAACATATAGGAAAAATCTAGATCAGATACCGCTCGAAACTTTCTTGTAGTCTATACCTAGGGAGTTCAAGGACTGTACAAGTTTTCCACTCAATATGAGTTGCTTTGAAGATAATTCCTCTACCTTCTGGGAGCCTGTGAGGTACATCGCAACTCGAAGACCCTCAATGAACCGTTCAGCTTCGACCACGACATCGAGTGATGAACCATAGACTGCTTGCCGAAGTACGGGGTATGCAATCCCAGCAGCGGTGGCTCCCAAAGCCAAAGCCTTCGCAATATCAAGTCCATTACGAATTCCGCCTGTAGCAATGACATCAAGCTCAGTAGAGTCGAGAACCATAAGTGTACTCAGAGCTGTAGGAATACCCCAATCCCAGAACTCAAGACCAAGCTGTGCTTTGAGGTCGTCATCGTCTTTCAGAGCACGATAATACTCAACTCCGGCCCAACTAGTTCCACCCGCACCACCTACGTCAATACCAACGATACCAACTTCCTCGAGGCGTTTAGCAACATCACCGGATATTCCAGCACCCGTTTCCTTAATGATGACGGGAATATCAACTGAATCGACAATAGCAGCGATGCTCTCCAAGGCACCTTCAGAGTTACAGTCACCTTCGGGTTGGATGGCTTCCTGAAGCGGATTGAGATGAACAGCGAGGATGTCCGCATCAATCATTGATACAGCATCCGGAGCTGAGCGGACATGTGTAGCCCCAATGTTTGCTATCACTGGGACTGAAGGAGCTGTCTTTCTTACGATTGCGAATGTATCAGCAAGAGACGGGTCTTCAACAGCAGCTCTCTGACTGCCAACACCAATGGGTAAACCAAGTTCTTCAGCAGCATATGCCAATTTTTGGTTTACACTCATTGTCTTTGGATGTCCTCCAGTCATGGCAGCAATGACCAGAGGTGCACGAGCTCTAAGGCCAAAAAAGTTGATTGTGAGATCGATTCGATCTTTATCTATCTCAGGCAGTGCATTGTGAACGAAATCGATATCCTCAAACATTGTAGACCGTTGACATTGAACTTCTTCATCCAGACAGATTTCGATGTGTTCAATCTTTCTTCGTCTCGTCATTGATGCCTCAGAGGAGTCATCCTCTGACTCGGAATCGCCAAACGGTCTTCCTTCAACCATCGCAGTACCTCCGACTATAGAGATGATTGAATGAAAACGCAGATAGGAGTTGTGGTCGTGTTCCAAAAATGTGAATATCTCGATTTGTTGCGTGATGCAAAGACTTTATTCAATGACCAAACGCATTCGCAAGACAGTGTGGTTCTAATGGCAAACGAGGAAAAATATAGAACTGAGACTCCTGAGGAGGATGAAGAACCTGAAGAGAAGAAGGGACTACGAAGACCATTGCCAACAAGAGAAGAACCAAAGTATATCGACAAAGATGGTAGACCTCAACCCATTGTCAAGTTGTTAGGAGTTCGTATGCGCGAGAAAAGAAAGGACCTCTTGATGCTACTACTAATTCCTGCCTTTGTTGGCATTATTGATACTATGATTTACTCCTTTGTTGTTACTGCTACATGGGAAAACTCATCAACATTCCTATTTTTCATACCTGTCATTGTTGCGATACCAATAGGACTCACATCAGCTGATGTTGGGAGGGCACTGATTGGAGGTTTTCTCGGTGCTATGTTTTTCGTGATATTCTTCATCACTTTTCTTTCTACACCAGGTATACTTGTACCGGAACTAGGTATTGGCAATTTCATAATTAGCGCCATCGCTCTCTCATTAGCATACTTCATTCTGATGACTACTGCGACTCTTCTAGGCGCAGTAATTGGAGCCATTATGCGAGAATTCTTCTAGCGGGGATGAAGGGATAGAGCGAATCCAAAACTGAAAAATCCAGTGCTTCATATTTTACTTGCTAAACAATCCCAATCAGATTTGCGGAAGCGACGATGCCATGACTGCATCTGTAAGTATACCTATTTCTCAAAAACCACAGACTTAGAAAGAGTAATGTAACCCTCTACAAAAAGGCATGGTACAATGAGAGGCAAGCTTGTCTATCCCTACTCGGATGCGCTCCTGCAGTATGAGTTCAAGAAAGACCATCCCTTGAAGCCTGATAGACTGAATTTGACATATCATCTCTCAAAGTATCTGGGCTTATTAGACAAAGTGAAAGAGATAGAGCCGACTCTTGCTTCAAGACAAGAGCTCGAGCTGTTCCATTCACCAGAGTACATTGACGCGGTTGAAGATAGTGGCACAAACAACAACACTCATCCTCAGTACGGTCTGGGAACTTCGGACAATCCCATCTTTCCTCTGATACATGATACAGGTGCAAGATATGTTGGTGCCACGCTAGATGCCATGAGAGCCATCATGGATGGAGCATCCAACGCATTCTGTATCTCGGGAGGACTTCATCATGCGCACAAGAATGTGGCCTCTGGTTTTTGCATATACAATGATGTGGCAATCGCAATCAACATGCTTCACCAGAAGAAAAAATGCAGAGTATTATACTTCGATTTTGATGCGCATCATGGAGACGGTGTCCAAAATGCCTTCTACAGATCCAAGGACATCATGACAATCTCAGTGCATCAAACAGGAAAGACTCTCTTTCCCGGAACTGGGTTTATCTATGAAACCGGTGCTGCTGAGGGAGTTGGATATTCAGTAAACGTTCCGCTACTACCTGGAGCAGGAACGCCAGAACTGATTCGAGTGTTCGATGAGGTCGTTGTCCCACTTTTTGAGTCCTTCAAACCGGACCTTCTCGTGACTCAAATGGGAGTTGATGGGCACTACATGGATCCTCTTGCTCATTTGACATACACATCATACGGTTACGAAACTATAATCCGAAAACTTCGAGACATGTCTTCAGACATCTGCAAACTTGGGTGGCTTGCTGTTGGTGGAGGAGGATATCATCCAGTTAACGTTGCTCGATTGTGGACATTATTTCTCGCAGTGATGCTTGATGAAGAGGTACCTAACGAGATGCCTACTGAGTTCAAAGAAGCATGTATCCAATTAGGATATCAGGAAATTCCAGAACTCATGAGAGATGAAGATGAAGTTGTCCAGTTATACTCCTCAAGAGAAGACGTCGCTTTAGATCTTGAGAGGGCAATTCGTAGGGTGAACGAGCTGGTATTCCCATACCATGGGCTCTAGACTCTATTCTTCGTCAGCTACGGAGAGTGAGATGTCAATCCATTTTCGGATTAATTTGACTACAAGATCAGATGCCGAGGCCATTATCACTGTGTCAGCATCCTCGCTCAGCAATGATGAAGGATCTATTCCAGATTGAGCGACTCTGAGAAGGGATGGATAGCAGAGGAAACCTAGACCCTGAATAATGTCCAGATTATCAGAACCGGATACTTTCAAAACCGTTCCAAGGACTTCATGTGGTGATAATTTGGGGTCACTATCACAGATAGCAGTGAGTGTGTCATATTCGGCAGTTATGACAACATCGGGTTCAACACATTCGTCAAAGACAGTGGTTTTTCTTCTATCGAAAACTATTGAGAATTCATCATCGGTGTCCGACGGTTTTAGACAAATAGTCAAGTCATTGAAGGAGTCTTGTACCGAGGTGACAAGCTGGTCAAAATCGTCCTCTGACATTTTGTGCAAGACCTGAGCCTTCTCAATACTGACATTGAGGGCGGCCCTGCAACCATCAACTACAGGACCCAGATACTCCATGAGCATGAAACGGTCGCTGTTAATATTCTGAGAGATATGTTGAAGGTTTTTCTCCAGACTCTTTGGCTCGTCATCCTTGCTCAAATGAATCAGCTCAGGTGTGAGACCTCAAAGTGCTATTTAGAGGTGCTGTTGGTGACAGGTATTCATAACACATGAATAGAAAAGTGATTTAGTGAACCCAATCTAGGGTTTTTGATGACCACCGACATACACACGCATCTCGGCATGGGTCGGACTGAAGTGAGTGAAGTCTCTTTTGACAACCTAACAGAACATGTTGACATGCTGATTTCAAGGATGGACACCTTTGGTATCGATAAGGCAGTCCTTACACCCCACGAACCAGTAATCAGTACTAACCTTTACTTGCAAGCCACTGAGATTTATCCAGATCGTCTATTCTCTGCATGTTCAATTGTACCCAGACCAATCGATTTGGCTAAAGAGAAGCTCCGCGACTTCATAGACAAAGGATGCGTTTCTTTGGTGCTGGATGAAAATACATATCATCCTCGAGACCCTGCTGCAGAAACGCTTGTCTTTGAGGCTGTCAGGAAAGACCTACCAGTCTACATACATAGTGACATCATGACTAGTGAAACAATTACTTTCTTGGATCGTATTTCCATTCTGCACGGAGAGGGCAAGTTTGTAATTTTGAATATGGGAGGTTTATTCGGGTTCCCCCAAATCATTCCACTAATATCACGCCCTAACATATGGCTTGAATTATCCACGACCTTCTTCAAACTCGTTGAGTCGCCTCTCCGAGTTTTTCTTGATGCGGTAGTTCAAGACTTTGGAGTTCGAAAACTCGTTTTTGGCTCTGGATACCATAGTCAATATCCAGACATTATGGCAGCCTTGAACATGATTGATCTCGATATAGAAACAAGCAGATTAATCATGAAAGAGAATGCCTGGCTGATTCTTGGGTTGGCCTTTGCCTAGTTTTAACCAGCCAGCACGGTCTGATGTAATATTAATTCTATATCCTCGACACGGGGTAGGCCAATGATCTGCGAGTTACCAATTAGTATCATTGGCAATGCAATAACATTGAGAGCTTCGATAAGCTCTGGCTGTTCCTCAACTGAGGTCTCTATAACCTGAATTGGCAAGTTAAGTTGGTGGAACTTCCTTGCAGCTTCCTGTGCAGCCTCAAGAGCTTCATTGCAAAAAATGCATGAAGAACTTGTGAAGACATTGATCTTCAATGACTCAGAGTCGTTGAAGAACGCATCCAGATTATCCCACTGAGCTAATTCGTTTCTCTGCATCATATACTCGTACTCCAAATTTGTATTAACAGGAGGGTAATCATCTGTCCTACTCAGCAAAAACTGGGGGCTTCAGACGAACATGCTCTGTTACAGAATCGACAGCTCTTAGTGGAATAGCTTCCCAAGAGTTCTTGTCCTCTGATTGGTTTCCGCGTTCAACTATCACAAGAGGTCCAGTGGATTCGTCAAACCAGACTTTCTTGACTTTACCCACAGGGAATCCCCTGAAATCAGTCACAAGCTTCCCTTTCAGTAGCCATTTCATCTCTTCACTTTCCATTGTGCTCAACAAGTTGTTTGGCACTTAGATATAGAAGAGCGTGTGTACTACGTGGACTATTCTAGCGTAACACTGACTAGGGTTGAAAATATGAATCCAAATCCAAGATCAGTTCCCTAGATGTGATTCATTGTCCTTTTCTCCATCAAATCCCCATTCTACAATGGTGTCACTGTCAGTGGGTAGGAGTGTACCTGCAACAAAGTATCCAGATATTCCCATTATCAAACCTATGAAATTCATCGATCCACCAATGAATATGAATAGTTTAGAGTCACTCACTTGATTGAGACCAAGATCAATCAAACCAGCGCCATTGATTTGGTCAATAGTAACTGTATAGTTTCCAACGGGGATGTCTACCAAAATACTACCTTCATAGAAAATCGAGTCTGACGTTTCCACCATGTTATCTTGATCCAACGTCATATTGATGATAAAGGTGTCAAGCGTTGAATTTTCCTCCAACACCAGCCCAATATCAACTGTTGAGGAATTTCCGGGTCTCAATGAAACTGAAATTTCAAGGTGAGGATAGTATCCCTGTTCGTCCCGGACATCAAATGTTCGTTGCTGACTTTCTGTGACTGCGAAATTGATATAGTGATAGGGGGCTGATAACACAACAGCTCCACCAATCAGGATAATTGCAGCACCACCGAAGTAGAGAAATGCTTTCTTGCTAAACCAGACACTACCCATAGATTTCAACCGACGTTTAGACACGTTTCAGAGAATATAGATGTAACGAACCGTGTAATTAGTTGGCGAGGTTCCTAAAAATGACTGACTTTGTCTTCCTTGCAGAGGTACTCAACAAGGTAAGCAGAACAAAGAAGAGAAATGAGAAAGTGGCTCTGGCAGGAGAGTTCCTTCGTAAGGTAGAAATTGAAGAAGTAAGTCAAGCCGCGCTCTACCTGAGTGGCAAAGTATTTGCAGAAAGTGATCAACGGACTCTCAATATTTCGTGGAAGGGATTGATGAACGCTCTCAGGAAAGTAGTTGATTTCAATGACGATACCCTCTCTGAAGCATATGATGGGGATATAGGCAAGGCTGTGGCTAAAATTCTGGAAGGTTCGAAAGAGTCACGTCAGTCCGCTCTGTTCTCAGAAGCCCTTTCAATTGCATCAGTCAGTCAGACCTTATCGAAGATTGCAGATATCCAAGGAAAAGGATCTGTGAAAGAAAAGCAATCTAGGCTTACCAGTCTGTTCATGGAAGCATCTCCTAGAGAGTCAAGATTCCTTGCAGCATTGGTTTTAGAGGATATGAGAACAGGTCTCTCAGAAGGACTACTTGCTGAAAGTATAGCATTCGCATTTGGTGTGGATTCGACTCTTGTGAGAAGAGCATGGAGCTTCAACGGTGATCTTGGAGCGGTAGCAAAGCTTGCGTCTGAAGGAGGAGCAAAAGCCTTGAGAAGAGTATCAGTCCAAGTGATGCGTGGACTCAAACCCATGCTCGCCAGCCCGACTCAAGACTTGGAATCATTGTTTGAGTCCCAACCAAATCAGTACTCATTGGAGTTGAAATTAGATGGAGCAAGAGTGCAGATTCACAAGGAAGGAGATGAAGTTAGCATCTTCTCAAGACGCCTAAGTGATGTGACAAATAGTCTTCCTGATATCGTTCAAGTTGTGAGAGAGAAAATCAAATCACTAAAGGTCATCATAGATGGTGAAGTACTCGCAGTGGATGATGCAGGAAGACCGTTTCCGTTTCAAGTAGTGATGAAGAGGTTTGGTCGGACTCGTGATATTGAAGAAGCATTCAAAGATACTCGTCTTGTGCTCGTCTTGTTTGACGTTATTCTTATTGATGACATTCAGTTAGTTGATGAACCATATTCAGAGAGAAGAAGAAGGCTAGAGGAGATAGTGCCATCTAATCTGTTAGTTGAACGATTAGTGACTGAGAGCATAGACTCTGCACAAGCATTCTTCCAGAGAAGTCAAGAACTAGGACATGAGGGTCTAGTGGCAAAGAAACTAGATTCGCCTTATATTCCGGGTGTGCGTGGAAAATATTGGTTTAAAATCAAACATACTCTGGACACGTTAGACCTTGTAATTGTAGCAGCAGAATGGGGGCATGGTAGACGCAAGGACTGGCTTTCCGATTACCATTTGGCAGTCCGGGATGAAGAGTCTGGCGAGTTCATGATTGTTGGGAAGACGTACAAAGGATTCACTGACAAGGAGTTTCAAGATATCACAGAAAGACTTCTTGATCTGAAGATAGCATCTCACAAGCATATCGTTCAAGTCAGACCAGAGATTGTTGTAGAAGTGATTGCTTCAGAGGTTCAAGAGAGTCCAACATATGAGTCGGGTATGGCACTAAGATTTGCCAGAATTAGTCAAATCCGGGAGGACAAAGGACCGATGGATGCAATGACATTGATCGAATTGAGAGAGATCTTTGACAAGCAGTTCCGATTCAAAGCACGCTGAAACCGGTTTATATTCCGTGGAACGACAACTGAACTGTGGATCTGTTCAATGATTATTGAATAGGAGGGGCATTTGTACTTGAAGATGCCTTGCAAGCTAAGAAACGTGACCGACCAATGTGAGAACCGTAGCGTTTATAGGTACAACCTGTCGGGGAAAGGACCATACGCTTAGGGAGTCCTCTGCTATGTGGCTACAGATATTGCTAATCCCATTCGTGATAATCTTATTCCTGTTCTTCATCTTCTGGATTGTCCATGAAGGGTCTCGATGGCAAAAGCACCCTACATTGGGCTTCTTTGCGAGATTCATTCAAGCTTCTCCGAGAAGATCATTCATTACTTTCTTCTCTCTGTTTCTCCTACTGATCCCAGCTGCCCTTCTGTTGATGACTGGGATGTGGGTGGATAGTCTTGACACTGAAATCGGACCTCAGCAAGTAGATGTTGTAATCGTAATGCTACTTGTGTTCGTTGTGCTTGCTATGTCATTCCCAGTAATGTACAGCTCTCTTGGTACTTGGCGTAACGCTAAGCGAGCCGAGGCTGAGATGAAAGTTAAGCCAACAGGAATGTAGATCTATTAGGATAATTGGCTGATAGTCAAAAAGTGAGGACTATCTAGCCACTACGTTTTTCCGGGATTAGGTTGAAGAAGAATGACTTTTTCCAAACTTACTGATGGAGTCTTTGTTGTCATCGGAGGAACTTTCCCCAGATGCAATTCTATTGTGATCATTGCTGACGAAGTAGTAGTAATAGATCCCGGGTGTCCAGTTGAAGACCTTCGGGGATTCCTCATGACTCATGACCTGAATCTCAGAGATATCGACACTGTCATTCTGAGTCACATTCATCCTGATCACATCGTTCACACGATGAGACTCAACAGACTTTCGAACTGTAGGATTGCTGCAAATGAAATAACCGCACCTTTGTTCGACGAGAAGGAAGAGATGAAACGATTCCTCGGATTTGAGAAGGGAAATCCGGTTCGAAAACTCTGGGAGCAGCTTGTTAATGAGAAGATGTACGGAGCATTTGATGAAGGCCGGGTGGATGAAGTGTTGAGCAATGGAGACAAGTTCAGTCTTGGGGACATCACTCTAAAGACACTCTACACACCAGGTCATCTTCCAGATCACATGTGCATTGAGATTCTCGAGCCGAATCTGGTGTTCGCGTCTGATATTGACCTGACGGAATTCGGCCCCTACTATGGTCACCCAAACTCTTCAATACGAGATTTCAAGAATTCTATCAGAAAGCTTCAACATGGAAAATATAGTGGGTTCATCAGTGGACATTTGAAAGAACCACTTGTTGTAGATTACAAAGATAGACTCACAGCATACTCTCGCCAAATTGGAATGCGAGAAGATCTGGTACTCTCATCAATTCTTGAGGGTGCAAAAACAATTCCAGAGATTACAGCGAATCCAATCATCTATCCATCTCTGACGCACCCGGTCTTCCTTCAATTCGAAACGTGGATGATTGAACACCACGTAGCATCATTAATTGCAAGTGGACTTATCGAGGAAGACAAAGGGAAACTTTCTCCGATCTAGATCTGTTGTCTAATAACAATAGTTAATAACATATTCAGGAATCTTATGATACCCTTACTTGGAGGGGTCTAAGTGACCACAAATCGATTATCTCAAGAGAAGAGTCCGTATCTATTACAGCATGCAGAGAACCCCGTTGACTGGTATCCCTGGGGAGAGGAAGCCTTTGAACTTGCAGCTAAGGAAAACAAACCAGTCTTCCTATCAATCGGGTATAGTACATGTCACTGGTGCCACGTGATGGCACATGAGTCATTTGAGGATGAAGAGGTGGCTCGTTTGATGAATGATGCGTTCGTCAACATTAAGGTGGACAGAGAGGAACGACCTGATATTGATGGAGTCTACATGGAAGTAGCCCAGATGATCACTGGTCGAGGGGGTTGGCCTCTGACAATCATCATGACTCCTGACAAAAAGCCATTCTATGCGGCCACATACATTCCCAAAGAGAGTCGGTACAACATGCTAGGAATGAAGGAGCTTGTCCCTCGGATTAAGGAGCTCTGGGAAACTGACCAAGCCAACATCGATGAAGTAATCGGAAAAATCGAGCAAACACTCTCAGAAACTAGCTCCACTGGAACTAAGAATGACCTCTCACTTGAAGCAGTCGATCTCGCATACTCACAACTGTCACAACGGTTTGACGAGGAGAGAGGTGGATTCGGTTCAGCACCAAAGTTTCCATCACCCCACAACCTAATGTTAATTCTCAGATATTGGAAGAGAACGGGAGATGAGAGAGCACTATACATTGTAGAGAAAACACTGCAAGGGATGAGATTGGGAGGTCTCTTTGACCATCTCGGTTTTGGATTTCACCGATACTCCACAGATGCAGAATGGCTAGTCCCTCACTTTGAGAAGATGCTCTACGACCAAGCTAGTCTCATGATGGCATACACCGAGGCATATCAGATAACTAGAAAGGACGAGTACGCCGATGTGGTGCGGGAAATTTTTGAATATGTCACGCGAGACATGACTAGTCCTGAAGGGGCATTCTATTCTGCAGAAAATGCAGATTCTGAAGGGGAAGAGGGCAAGTTCTATACATGGTCTCAGAGTGAGATCAAAGATGTCCTCAAAGATGATGAAGCTGAAATCTTCTTGCAGGTGTACAATATTCACGAGGAAGGTAACTTCGAAGATGAAGCACTTCGAAAGAAGACAGGTTTCAATATACCTCATCTCAAAGATTCTGCTGATATAGTCACGGATTCAAAAGATATGAGTCAACAGGAATTGACACTCTTATTGGGAAAGGCAAGAACAAAGTTGTTCATTCAAAGGGAAAGAAGAGTGAGACCAAGTCTGGATGACAAGATCCTGACCGACTGGAATGGATTCATGATAGCTGCTTTGGCGAAAGCAGCTGTGGTCCTTGATGATAGGAAATTCAGTGAGGCTGCTGAGAAAGCGCTTACATTTATCCTTGAAACCATGCTGGATGAGAAACAGGGTCTCTTCCATAGATACAAGGATGGAGAAGTAGCGATTGGCGCGTTCCTTGATGATTATGCTTACCTAGTTTGGGCGCTACTTGAATCCTATGATGCAACCTTCAAACCAGAATATCTTGAACAAGCAAAGAACCTGACCTCAAATCTGATAGAGAATTTTTTGGATGAAAAGGAAGGAGGCTTTTTCTTCACAGGCACCCATTCAGAGGAATTACTTGTTAGAAAGAAAGATGCCTACGATGGTGCAATGCCTTCAGGAAATTCAGTGGCTGCGCTAAATCTGGTGCGCCTTGCTCGATTTCTGGGAGATCCAAACCTAGAGGAGAAAGCGACCGAAACAATCAAGGCATTCTCAGGACTTGTTCCACGTGCACCTTCTGGGTTCTCCATGATGCTTACTGCACTGGAGTTTGC